>JAYUQI010000046.1:0-5055 GCA_043756805.1 Sphingomonas sp. | reverse complement strand
ATTACATCGCATGGAACCGTGATGACGATGAAAGCGGCGACAGCGGCGGCGGGGTTCGCGGCGTCATGAAAGGCAAGGTTTTCGAAAAGGTCGGCGTTAACGTCTCGACCGTCGGCGGGGCCTTTGCGCCTGAATTCGCCAAATCGATGCACGGCGCAGGCGATGACCCGAGTTTCTTTGCCACCGGGATCAGTCTTGTCGCGCATATGGCCAATCCGCAGGTGCCCGCCGTGCATATGAACACGCGTTTTCTGTGCACGACAAAGCGCTGGTTCGGCGGCGGGGCCGATCTGAATCCGCCATTGCCGATTGAAGAGGATACGGCCGATTTTCACGCAACGATGGAACGCGCCTGCACGGGGCAACCATCCGGCGATTATCCCCGTTTCAAGGCGTGGGCCGATGATTATTTCTACATCCCGCACCGCAAGGTCCATCGCGGTGTCGGCGGGATTTTCTATGACCATATGGAAAACGGATTTGACGATGATCTGGCATTGACCAAAGCGGTCGGCGAAGCATTCCTAGACGTCTATCCGCGCATCGTCCGGCGGCGGATGAATGCGCCGTATACCGACGCCGATCGCGCGGCCATGCTGGCATGGCGCGGGCGATATGCCGAATTCAACCTGGTGCACGATCGGGGAACATTGTTTGGCCTGAAGACGGGTGGCAATATCGATGCGATTCTCATGAGCCTGCCCCCGATGGCGTCATGGGACTGACGCCGGTCCCCGATGGCCATGTCGCGGCGATTGTTACATCGCTCGAAATGAAATCACGGCCATTGCCGAAACCAGTGCCTGCGTCACCGTTGAAGCTGGTTCGTTGGCACACAACCGACGCTGCGAAATACAGGACTTTGTTCGCGCGTGTTGGTGCGCCCTGGCTCTGGTTTTCCCGCCTGATTCTCGATGATCACGCCCTGCTCGCGATTATCGGTGCGCCGCAGGTTGACGTCTATGCCGTTACGGATCCCTCGGGCATCGAAGTCGGCATTCTCGAACTCGACTTCCGCGAAGCCGGGCAAGCAGAAATAGCTTTCTTCGGGCTCGTGCCCGAATTGAGCGGCAAGGGATTCGGACGGTGGCTGATGGCCGAAACGCTGGCACGCGCCTGGCGTAAAGACGTGAGTCGCGTGTGGGTCCATACCTGCACGCTCGACGCACCGGGTGCTTTGGGATTTTACCGGGCGCAAGGCTTTATTCCATATCAGCGCCAGATCGAAACATTTGCTGACCCGCGTCTTATGGATGCATTGTCACGCGAAAGTGCTCCGCAAGTCCCGATGTTGTAAGCGGTTATAAAGCATCGCGAGAAAAACAGTTGCGACGAGCGAAAGGCCCGCGTTGACGATACCGCCGACCAGCGCTGCCATCACGGCGCCGGCGAATGGCGACCCAAGACCTGCTCCGATCAATGCAAAAAGACTTCCGGCAACAAATTTCACCGCCGATCCGAGCACCAGCACCATCAACCCGTATAAAAGGACGATCAGGAACAGGCGCGCCGTTATGCCTTTTGTGAGAGCGAAACCGCCTTTTATTGTATCCAGCACGCTGGGATTCCGGTCGACGATCAGCGCGTTCATCAGCGCCAGCCGAATGCCGAGCCATACGAGCGCAGCCAGCGTCACCAGTACCAGCAAACCGAGCCACCCGGGCAGCTTTTGAAATGACTCGGGCGCTTCGGGGTTTGCGCCATAGGCAATTGCCACAGCACCGATTGGCGATAACGCCAGCGCCACGACGATACCGAGCAAAAGCGCGACGAGAATGACCTTGCCGAGACGGGCACCGCCGTGCGCCAATGCTTCGCCGACGCTTTGTCCGGGCTTTAGGACAAGCGACACAATCGACAACTGCCCGACAATTGACCAGATTGTCGCAGCGAGGATGGCAATCGTCGCGAACGGATTGGGCGTGGCGGGTGTCGAAAAGCCCGTCGCCAGATTGGCAACGACATCGCCGACATAAAGTGTCGCCAGCGCGAGCGGAAGCAGCAAAGCGAATTCGCGGCGGATGAAAGCAATGCTGTCATCCCAGATTTGGTTCATCGAGATCATTTCTGCCCCCTAGCCGCGTCGATCGCTCGGTGGCAAGAAGCAGATATGACGCCCAAGACCATGCCGCCTAGTGATGTTGAATGGATTGTGAGCGATACGCCGGTCGATTACCGCGAAGCGCTCGCGTGGATGGAAGCACGGGCCGTGGCAGTAGCAGCCGGCGAGAGCAACGAATGCGTGTGGCTGCTTGAACATCCCCCGCTTTATACGGCGGGCACCAGTGCTGATCCCGCCGAATTGACCGATCCCCGCTTTCCCGTGTTCAACGCGGGGCGCGGCGGGCGATACACCTATCATGGACCGGGGCAGCGGATTGCCTATCTCATAATCGATCTGAACAAGCGCGGGCGCGACGTGCGCTGTTTCGTTTATGCCGTCGAAGGGTGGATGATCGCCGCGCTGAAGCATCTGGGTGTCGACAACGCACGGCGCGAACCGGGCCGGATCGGTATCTGGACCGACGATCGCGAGCACGGCGAGGCAAAGATCGGTGCCATCGGCATCCGCGTTCGCCGGTGGGTTTCGCTGCATGGCTTTTCGATAAATGTTGCCCCGAATTTGTCGCATTTCGACGGAATCGTCCCTTGCGGCATTTCTGACTATGGCGTCACAAGTCTTTCCAAACTGGGCATAAATCCGACAATGGCAAGGGTCGATGCCGCATTGCTGGCCGAATTCGCCACATTTCTGGCGGAACTGAAACAGTCACAATCCGCTTGAGCCGCTGTGAAAGTAAAGCTATTGCACACTTCGATTTGGGTATTAGCGGCTTTACGACCGCCCAAGTCCTTTTTCCTAGGGAGCTCAATTTATGCGCAAGATCGTAACAGTTTCGATGGTCGCTGCGGCCGCACTGGCCGTTGCCGCCTGTGGCAAGACCGAAACCACCAATGCCACCGACGCCAACGCGATGGTCACCGAAATGAACGCCGGTGAAGCCATGGAAGGCACGACCAACGACATGATGACCAACACCGATGGCGCGATGGGCGCAACGGACAATATGATGGTCACGAACACGGTCGAAACCAACACCATGACGACGACCAACACCACCACCACGGCGGGCAACGCATCGAACGCGATGTAATCTGCCTGCTTCGATGGGTTGAATTTGGGCCGTCCGGGTGACCGGGCGGCCTTTTTCGTCGCTTGGATGACTCGTCTGGTCGCAAGGGGTTTTCGGGGCATGACAAACTGCCTATGCCGCTCGCAGAGTTGATGCGTGTCGAGGATCGCCCGGAATGAGTATTCGCCTTTCACTGACCGGGCTTTGTCTTGGGCTGATTGCCCAGCCCGCGAGCGCCCAGATTTTCTGGCAGGCGCCCGATTTTCGCGGCACGCCTGTGGTGCCCGGCGAAGCGGGTATTGGTGTCCCCCTGCCCGGCGCAACACCCGAAGAGGAACGCGCCGGATGGGCCTGGCAAATGCGGTCGGGACTGAACGTCATGGCATTGCAATGCCAGTTTGACCGGACATTGCTTACCGAAAATGCCTACAATACCGTCCTGACCAATCACAAGGCCGAGCTCGAGGCAAGTTTCAACAAGCTCACAGCTTATTTCAAACGCGTCAACAAAACGCCGATAGCGGCGCAAAACGCGCTCGATCGCTATGGCACCAAAACCTATCTCGGTTTTTCCACGGTGCGCGGACAGCTCGGTTTCTGTCAGACCGGATCGAATATCGCGAAGGCGGCGATCTATGCGCCGCGCGGCAGTTTCACGATCTTAGCCATCGAGCGGCTGCGCGAATTGCGCAACAGCTTGCTGGTGGCCGGCGAACAGCAATTCCGGTTTGCCATCCCGCGCATCAACGTTCCGCTTCCTTATTTTGAGGATAAATGCTGGGACAAGCGCGGCAATTATAAAACGAAGTGCGGCGTGCAGGGTTAACGCAGGCCGAGCATTTTATGGGCTTGGGTGGTCAGCCGCCAGCGCGGGTTGTCCATGACGAACTGGATCGCCGCTGCGCGGGCGCTCTCTGCTTCGACGCAATCCATTGGCTGAATCAGAAAATGGTCAAAGTCCCATTCGGCCATCGCCGCCGGATCTGATCCCTGCTGCGGCCAGACGAGCTTCAGCTCGTCCCCGGATTGTTGGACCACGGTGCTCCCCGCTTTCGGGCTGATGCACAGCCAGTCGATGCCGGGTGAGGCCGCAATCGTGCCATTGCTCTCGACACCGATTTCGAAGTGGCGGGCATGGAGGGCGTCAATGAGGGCCGCATCGATCTGTAGCATGGGCTCGCCACCCGTCAGCACCACATAGCGCAGCGCACTAGCGGCACCCCAAAACCCTTCGACGGCGCTGGCGAGCGCGTCGGCATCGATAAACTTGCCACCTCCCGCGCCATCGGTGCCGACGAAATCAGTATCACAGAATTTGCAGATGGCGGTGGCGCGGTCTTCCTCGCGGCCCGACCATAGATTACATCCGGCAAAGCGGACGAATACGGCGCGCCGCCCCGCCTGCACGCCCTCGCCCTGCAGTGTCAGGAACATCTCCTTGACCGCATAGCTCATGACAGCAGCGTATCGGTGAGCCCTGCTTCGGCAAATCCCTTTGCCCGCAGTTCGCAGGAATCACAGCGACCGCAGGGGCGGCCATCGGGCGCAGGATCATAGCAGGACCAGCTCTGGCTGACATCAAGACCAAGCCGTTGTGCCTCAAGGGCAATATCGGCCTTGGTCATCGCAACAAGCGGGGCATGGACCCTGAACCGGTCACCCTCGACGCCCGCTTTGGTCGCCTGCGTCGCCATTGCTTCGAAGGCGTCGACAAACGCCGGACGACAATCGGGGTAGCCCGAATAATCAAGCGCATTGATGCCAATGACCAGGTCATGTGCGCCAACCGCTTCGGCCCAGCCTAGTGCCACCGAAAGAAAGATTGTATTGCGCGCCGGTACATACGTCGCCGGGATGCCCGGCGCGACTCCGCTTTTGGGCACAGCAATCGTCGCATCCGTCAACGCTGACCCGCCGAATT
>JAYUQI010000045.1:0-5082 GCA_043756805.1 Sphingomonas sp. | reverse complement strand
GACGATGTGACAATCACGAATGAAGACACGGCAGTGACTTATGCCGTGCTGTCGAACGATAGCGACGCGGATAACGATGTTCTGCGCGTGACGAGCGCGATTGCGACAAACGGCACGGTTGTCATCAATGGCGACAATACGCTGACGTTCACACCCAATCCCGATTTCAACGGTGTTGCGACGGTTACCTATAACATTACAGACACGCGGGGCGCGGTGGCGACAGCAACGCTGACGATTACCGTTCGCGCCGTAAACGACCGGCCTGATTCAGTGGTGCTGCCCAGCGAAACCAATCAGGACAATCAAGCGGTTTCGGTCAATGTCGGCAGCTATTTCAGCGACCGCGATGGCGACGCGCTGCGCTTTACCGCAACTGGTCTGCCTGCCGGCCTGAGCATCGACCCGGCAACCGGCACGATCACGGGCACGATTGACAAAAATGCCAGCCAGCCGGGCGGCGGGGTTTATGCCGTGACGATTACGGGTACCGATCCAAGTGGTCTTGCGACCAGTCAGACGTTCACATGGACGATCACCAACCCGGCACCGACAGCGGTGAACGATGCCGCGACGACCAGTGAAGACACGCCGGTCGTTATATCGGTGCTGCCGAATGATACCGATCCTGATGGTGATCCGCTGGTCGTGACGCTCGCAACAGCGAGCAACGGCACCGTCACGATCAATCCCGACGGCACGTTGCGCTATGTGCCCAATGCCAATTTCAATGGCGTCGATACGATCATTTACACGATCAGCGACGGCAATGGCGGTTTTTCGACCGCTGCCGTGATCGTCACGGTCAGTGCAGTCAATGACGCGCCGGTTGCGGTCAACGATGTTGCGCGGACCAATGAGGATACGCCCGTCACGGTTGCGGTTCTGACCAATGACAGCGATCCCGATGGCGACCCGCTGACCATTTCGGCGGCAAGCGCGCCAAACGGCACGGTTGTCGTCAATCCCGACGGGACGATTATCTATACGCCGCGCGCCAATTTCAACGGCACCGACACGATCACCTATACGATCAGCGACGGCAAGGGCGGCACATCGACCGCGACGGTTACGGTCACGGTTGATCCGGTCAACGATCCCCCGGTTGCGACCAACGATACTGCAACAACCAATGAAGATGCGCCGGTAACAATCGCTGTTCTGGGCAATGATACCGATATCGATGGCGATCCGCTGACCGTGATCTCGGCAAGCGCGCCGAATGGCACCGTCGTGATCAATCCGGATGGCACGATCACTTATACGCCGACGCTCAATTTCAACGGCACCGATACGATCACCTATCAGATCAGCGACGGCAAGGGCGGTTTCTCGACTGCGACGGTCACGGTCACGGTCGTGCCGCTCAATGATGCGCCGGTCGCATCGCCGCCGCTTGCGCCGCAAGCCAACCCCGATGGCGCGGTGGTTTCGGTGCCGACGGCGGCGAGTTTCAGCGATGTCGACGGCGATGTGCTGACCTATGCGGTGGCAGGATTGCCTGCGGGCCTGTCGATCAATGCAACCACGGGCGTGATCAGCGGCACGATTGACCGCAGCGCGAGCCAGATTGCGGGCGGTGTTTACAGCGTCACCGTCACCGCAAGCGACGGCAAGGGCGGCACCGCAAGCACGACATTCAGCTGGACGGTGACCAACCCCGCGCCGGTTGCCACGAATGATCTGGCGACGACCAACGAAGACACGCCGGTGACGATCGCCGTGCTGGGCAACGACAGCGATCCCGATGGCGATCCGCTGACCGTGACGTCGGCGACTGCGCCTAACGGGACGGTCGTCATCAATGCGGATGGCACGATCACCTACACGCCTGCGTTGAATTTCAATGGCACCGACACGATTACTTATGTGATCAGCGATGGGCAGGGCGGCACATCGACCGCGACCGTGACCGTCACTGTCGCGCCAATCAATGATGCGCCGACCGTGTCATCGCCCATCCCTGCGCAGGCGGCAGTCGATGCAGGCACCGTCTCGGTGCCGGTTGCGGGTAATTTCACCGATCTCGACGGCGATACGCTGAGCTTTACCGCCACGGGTCTGCCCGCTGGTTTGTCGATCAACCCCGCCACGGGTCTCATCACCGGAACCATAGACCGGAGCGCGAGCCAGGTTGCCGGGGGCGTTTATTCGGTTTCGGTCACGGCCAGCGATGGCCAGGGCGGCACGGTAACCAGCACGTTTACGTGGACCGTGACCAATCCCGGCCCGGCGGCGGTGGATGATACAGCGGCGACCAGCGAAGACACGCCCGTCGTCATTCCCGTCCTCACCAATGACAGCGATCCCGATGGTGATCCGCTGACGGTCACGACGGCGACGGCACCAAATGGCACGGTCGTGATCAATCCCGACGGGACGATAACCTATACGCCCAAGGCCAATTTCAACGGCACCGATACGATCACTTATACGATCAGCGACGGGCAGGGCGGCACGTCGACGGCGACTGTCACGGTCACGGTCGCCCCGGTCAACGATGCGCCCACAGTCGTCAGCGCGATTTCGGCGCAGGCAAACCTTGATGGGGCGATCATTGTCTCGCTGCCCGTTGCCGGCAATTTTGCCGATATCGACAGCGCGGCGCTGACCTATACCATCGATCCGGCAAATCCGCTTCCGGCGGGTCTTGTCCTGAATGCGACAACCGGCGTGATCAGCGGCACCATCGATCGCTCGGCGAGCCAGACCGGCGGCGGTATCTATTCGGTCAAGGTCATTGCCAGCGACGGCACGCTGACGGCGTCGAGCACATTCACATGGACCGTCACCAACCCCGGCCCTGCCGCGACGAACGACACCGCGACCACTGCCGAAGATACGCCGCTCGTCAATTTTGCGGTGCTTGCCAACGACAGCGATCCCGATGGCGATCCGCTGACTGTGGTCAGCGCAAGCGCGCCGAACGGCACCGTTGTCATCAACGGCGACGGGACGATCACCTATACGCCGAACCTGAATTTCAACGGCAGCGACACGATCACCTATACGATCAGCGACGGGCAGGGCGGCACAGCGACTGCGAATGTCACGGTGACGGTCACGGCCGTTAATGACGCACCGACCGTTGCCGCGCCGCTGCCCAATCGCAGCAATGTCGATGCCGCGACTGTATCGGTGGCAACGGCGGGGAGCTTTGCCGATCTTGACGGTGATCCGCTCAGCTTTACCGCCAGTGGTCTGCCTGCTGGCCTTACGATCAATGCCACGACCGGGGTGATCAGCGGGACCATCGACAAGAATGCCAGCCAACCGGCGGGCGGAGTCTATACTGTTATCGTGACCGCGAATGACGGCAAGGGCGGCACTGTCGCGTCGACCTTTACGTGGACTGTGACGAACCCCGCGCCGGTGGCGGCGAACGATAGCGTGACGATCGCCGAAGATACGCCGCTGGTCAATTTCGCGGTGCTTGCCAACGACAGCGATCCCGACGGCGATACGCTGACGGTGGTCAGTGCGGTTGCGGGCAATGGCACGGTCGTCATCAATGGCGACGGCACGATTACCTACACGCCGAACCTGAATTTCAAGGGTACCGACACGATCAGTTACACGATCAGCGACGGCAACGGCGGGACGTCAAACGCGATTGTCACAGTGACGGTAACGCCGGTGAACGATGCGCCGGTGAGCGTGGGCCTGCCGCCGCTCTATGACACGAACAGCGAGATTGTGACGGTCAATCTGGCATCGGCATTTTCAGACGTCGATGGCGATACGCTGACCTACAGCATCGTCGGGCTTCCAACGGGATTGGTTTTCAATACGGCAACGGGTGTTGCGTCGGGCACGATTTCGGCAACGGCATCGGCAGGCGGTCCGCTTGCCAATGGCGTCTATCCCGTGACCGTCACGGTCACCGATGGCAATGGCGGGAGCGTCACGACGACGTTCAACTGGACCATCTCCAACACGCCACCGCTGGCGGCCAATGATAGCTATGTGACGAATGAAGATGTGCCGATCACGCTCAACGTGCTGGCCAACGACACCGATCCCGATGGCAATGCGACCACGCCGATCATCATTACGAGTGCTGTCGCGACAAATGGCACGGTTTCGATCAACGCAGACGGCACGCTGGCTTTTGTGCCGACGCCCGATTTCAACGGGACAGCGATTGTAACCTATACGATCAGCGATGGCCTTGGCGGATTTTCGACGGCAACAGCGACGATCACCGTCAATCCGGTCAACGATGCACCCGTCGGTCCGGCTTTGCCCAGTCAGACCGGCACCGACGCACAGAGCGGGGTTTCGATCGCGCTTGGTGGGCTGTTCAGCGATGTCGATGGGAATACGCTGAGCTATGCCGCGACGGGCCTGCCTGCGGGCTTGAGCATCGACGCGGTGACGGGCCTGATCAGCGGGACAATCGATCGTTCGGCGAGCCAGGTGGGCGGCGGCGTCTATGCCGTCACTGTGACAGTCAGCGACGGCGCTGGCGGCTCGGTCGACAAGCTGTTCACCTATACTGTGTCCAATCCCGGCCCGGTCACCGTCAATGACACGGCGACGACAAACGAAGATGTCGCGGTCATCATTCCGGTCCTGACCAACGACAGCGATCCTGACGGCGATCCGCTGACCGTCATTTCGGCGAATGCCGCAAATGGCACCATCGTCATCAATGGCGACGGCACGATCACCTATACCCCCGCGCTGAACTTCAATGGCACTGATACAATCACCTATGTCATCAGCGACGGTCAGGGCGGGACAGCGGTTGCGACTGTTTCCGTGACGGTCGCACCGGTCAACGATGCGCCGGTCGTGTCGCCGCTGCCAATCCAGAATAATGTCGATGGCGCGGTTGTTTCGATCCCGGTCGCAGCGAATTTCAGCGATGTTGACCGCGATACGCTGACCTTTACGGCCACGGGTCTTCCGGCAGGCCTCTCGATCAGCCCTGCGGGTGTGATCAGTGGCACGATCGACAAAAACGCCAGTCAGCCGGGCGGCGGTGTTTATAGCGTTGTCGTCACCGCAAGCGATGGCCAGGGCGGCACGGTCAGCTCGACCTTTACGTGGACAGTGACGAACCCCGGTCCGGTCGCC
>JAYUQI010000044.1:0-5123 GCA_043756805.1 Sphingomonas sp. | reverse complement strand
ATTTGCCCGGCGATGGCTTCGAACACGCGGTTTTTGAACGCAAACTCAACCGAAAAGTCGATGGTGCAGCCGCCCGGCGCCGGTTCGAACTGCCACTCGTTGCGCAGGAATTTCAGCGGGCCGTCAATATAATCGACGCTGATCCGCTTGGCGCGCTCCTTGCCGACGCGGCTGGTGAACCGTTCACGAAGCGACCGGAATCCGACGATAAGATCGGCGGTCATTTCGCTTTCACTGTTCGACCGCACGCGGACAGCCGTGACCCACGGCAGGAACTCGGCATAGCGACCGACATCCGCGACCAGATCGAACATCTGTTCGGCGCTGTAGGGCAGAAACCGTTTTTCGCGATGACCGGGCATCAGGCAGCGTTCAATTTCGCCTCGCGCGCCGCACGAAGCTTTTTGAAATCATCACCGGCGTGATAGCTCGAGCGCGTCAATGGCGACGAGGCGACCAGCAGGAAACCCTTTGCCCGCGCGATCCCTGCATAAGCGTCAAAGGTCGCAGGCGTCACGAAATCGATCACTTTGGTATGGCGCGGGGTCGGCTGGAGATATTGGCCGAGCGTCAGGAAATCGACTTCGGCGCTGCGCATGTCATCCATCACCTGATGCACTTCCATGCGTTCCTCGCCGAGGCCCATCATCATGCCCGATTTGGTGAAGATCGACGGATCGTGCCGCTTCACGCTTTCGAGCAGGCGCAGCGACGCATAGTAACGTGCGCCGGGCCGGATCGTTGGATAAAGCCGCGGGACGGTTTCAAGGTTGTGGTTATACACGTCGGGTCGCGCGGCGACGATCGATTCTACAGCAGCTTGCGACTTGTTCCTGAAATCGGGTGTGAGGATTTCGATGGTCGTGTTTGGCGTGGTGCGCCGCAGCGCCTCGATCAGCTTGACGAACTGCGACGCGCCGCCATCGGGCAGGTCGTCGCGATCGACGCTGGTTACGACGATATGTTCGAGACCAAGCTCGGCGGCGGCATCGGCCGTATGCTGCGGCTCGAGCGGATCGACCGCGCGCGGCATGCCGGTCTTCACATTGCAGAAAGCGCAAGCGCGCGTGCACGTATCACCGAGGATCATCACCGTCGCATGCTTCTTGGTCCAGCATTCGCCGATGTTCGGGCAGGCCGCTTCCTCGCACACGGTCGCAAGGTTCAGACGGCGCATCAGTGCTTTTGTTTCGGCGAAACCAACCGAGGTTGGCGCCTTTACCCGAATCCAGTCAGGCTTGCGGGGGCGGGGAGCGATCGTAACGGCGTTATCCATACCGCGAGAGATAGCGACGACTGCCTCGTTTGCCAACCGCTTCGGCGGTCGTTATCGACCCAAATATGGGGCAGAGACTATGATCCTTGAAACGCTGACCTCCCCGATCATTCTGTTTTTTGTATTGGGTTTGCTGGCAGGTTTCGTGCGCTCGGACCTTGCCGTCCCCGAAGCGCTGGCGAAGGGCATGGCGCTCTACCTGATGGCGGCGATTGGCCTGAAAGGCGGTGTTTCGGTCGCGGAATCGGGATTTACCGCGACATTGGGGCTTGCGGCGGGAACCGGCATGGTTCTTAGCTTCCTGCTTCCCCTACCCGCCTTCGCGCTGTTGCGCTCGGTCGGCGGCTTGTCACGGGTAAATGCTGCTGCAGTCGCTGCGCACTACGGGTCGGTCAGTCTCGTCACCTTTGTGACCGCCGAGCAGATGCTGACCGGGATCGGGTTGCCCGCTGCTGGCTTTATGGTCGCCGTGCTCGCGCTGATGGAAACGCCTGCGATCATTTCCGGCCTGTTTCTTGCGCGTCGTGGCGAGAGCGACAGAGCAAGCGGCGGACTGTGGCATGAAGTTTTGTTCAACGCATCCGTAGTGTTGCTTGTCGGCAGTTTCCTGATCGGCCTGGTTGCAGGGAAAGACGGCTTTGCGCCGATCAAGCCGGTTTTCGACGGCGGCTATCGCGGCATCCTGTGCCTGTTCCTGCTCGACATGGGGCTGATCGCCTCGCGGCGGCTCATGCAGACCAAGGCACTGACATTGCCGCTTGTGGCGCTCGGCATTGCCATTCCGATCATAAACGGCGTTATAGGGACGGTGGCCGGCACAGTGATCGGGGTCGATGTCGGGACAGCGGCAATGCTTGGTATCCTGGCGGCGAGCGCTTCCTATATCGCGGTGCCGGCGGCGATGCGTCTGGCCCTGCCCGAAGCGGATCCGGGGATTTATCTGTCGATGTCGCTCGGCATCACTTTCCCGTTCAACATCATATTTGGCATTTCGCTCTTTGCCTGGCTCGCACAGACGTTAGGAGGCATGTGATGGACACCGTCATCCGCAAACGCATCGAGATCCTGACCGACGCACCACTGGTGCCGCGCATATCGGCTGCTTGCGAAGCGGCGGGTATCAGCGGCCATACAGTGATCCCCGCGCTGTCGGGTCGTGGTCGGGCGGGTCACTGGAGCGAAGACCGGCTCAGCTGCGCGCAGAGCAAAGTCGTTGTGCTTGCCATTGCTTCGGCCGAGCGCGCCGATGCGTTGCTCGATGCGCTGGCGCCGGTCCTCGACAGCCACGGGCTGCTCGTGCTGGTCGGTGATGTCGCGGTCATTCGCGGCGAGCGGTTCGGCTGAGCGCATGGAAAAGCTGATCGAAGGCTATCACCGGTTCCGCGCGACCGACTGGCAAGCCGAACGCGAACGCTGGGCAGCGCTTGAAGCGGGGCAGAAACCGCGCATCATGGTCATTGCGTGCTCCGACAGCCGCGTCGATCCCGCGACAATTTTCGATACGCCGCCGGGCGCGATGTTCGTGGTGCGCAATGTCGCCAATCTGGTGCCGCCGTTCGAAGCCGACGGCGGGCGTCACGGCGTATCGGCAGCGCTCGAATTTGCAGTCACCCAACTCGAAGTGCCGCAGATCATGGTCATGGGGCACGGCAGCTGTGGCGGTGTCGCGGCGGCCCTGTCACGCCGGTTCGAAGGCGCGGTGGCGGGTGAAGGCGGTTTCATCGCGCACTGGATCGATCTGCTTGACGAAGCGCGCGACCGGATTGTTGCCGAGCATGGTACGGGCGCGGCGGCAGTGCACGCGCTGGAACTCGAGAGCGTGAAAGTAAGCCTGAACAATCTGCGCACGTTCAAATGTGTCCGCGAGCGCGAAGCGGCGGGGACGTTGCGGTTGCGCGGCAGTTATTTTGCCTTGAGCGAGGGCGTGTTACACGTGCTTGATGAGGCGACGGGCATCTTTAGTCCGGCCTAAAGCCCAAGCGCATAGCGAACCACATTGAGATCACCGAAGCGGACGCAGGCGTCGGCAGCGGCCTGAGTCTTGGGCTTGGCGTGATAAGCGATGCCGAGACCGGCGGCTTCGATCATGGGAATGTCGTTTGCGCCGTCGCCGATAGCAATGCTGACCGACGAGTCGCGACCGTTCAGCGCTTCGAGCAGAACTGCACGCTTCGTCGAGGCATCGACGATGGGCGGCTCGACTGTGCCGGTGAGAGCGCCGTCCTTCACGACCAGACGGTTGGCAATGGCGCGATCGAAACCGATTTCCTTCGCGACTGGCCCCGTGAAATGGGTGAACCCGCCCGAGACAAGGATTGCCTCGCCGCCATTGGCGCGGAACGTCTGGATGAGCGCCTTGGCCCCGCCCATCAGTTTGACGCGCTCGCGCAGGCATTCGGCGACAGTGGCTTCGGAAAGCCCCGCGAGAAGCGCCACGCGGTCACGCAATGCGCCTGCAAAGTCAATCTCGCCGCGCATGGCGCGCTCGGTGACCTCGGAAACTTCAGCTTTCAAGCCTGCGTAATCGGCGAGTTCGTCGATGCATTCGACAGTGATCATCGTCGAATCCATGTCGGCGACGAGGAGTTTGCGCTGGCGGTGGACCAAGGGCTGGATGATGATGTCGATCCCAACCGTCACGGAATCACAGTTTTCGCCGGTATGACGATGTTCGAACAGGATGTCGCAGGCTACACCATCGACAACCGGCCCTGCGGTTCCGCCCAGGGCATCGCATAGTGCAGAAATATCGCCCGCTTTCAGCCCGTCGCCTGCTACCAAGGTTGCAATGAACACGAAAACCCTCCCGCCGCTCGCGCTCATCGCAGGGCCGACCGCCAGCGGCAAGTCTGCTTTGGCGCTGGCGCTCGCCGAACTGACGCCGTCAGTGATCATCAATGCCGATTCGATGCAGGTTTACCGCGACTTGCGCGTGGTGACAGCGCGGCCTTCGGTCGAGGAGGAAGCGCGAGCGCTGCACCGGTTGTTTGGGTACATAGATGGGGCGAAGGCTTGTTCGGCTGCGCGGTGGGCGGCAGATGCCAAGGTCGCGATCACCGAGGCGCATGACGCGGCGCGTTTGCCGATCCTGGTTGGCGGGACGGGGCTCTACATACGGACCTTGCTCGACGGCATCGCGCCAGTGCCCGAGATTGATCCGGTAGTGCGGGCTGAGGTTCGGGCTTTGGCAGTCGGCGATGCTTATGCCGCGCTGCAAGCCGAGGATGCCGCGGCGGCGGCGCGACTGGCCCCGGCGGATGCGGCGCGGGTGATGCGGGCGCTGGAAGTCGTTCGGTCGACGGGGAAGGCACTCTCCCACTGGCAGGGTGCGCGGGAAGGCGGGATTGCGGATCAGGTTCGGCTCGTGCCGATGATCCTGTTGCCGCCGCGCGACTGGCTGGCCGAACGGTGCGATGCGCGGTTCGAGATGATGTTCGAGCAGGGTCAGGATGAAGTGGCGGCATTGCTGGCGCGTGGATTGGACCCTGCTTTGCCGGTGATGCGCGCAATCGGCGTGCCTGAGATCATGGACTACCAGCGCCAAAAGTCAGACGAAAGTCACGCCAAAAAATCCGGAAAACTGGCGACGCGGCACTATGCGAAGCGGCAATATACCTGGTTCCGGCGACAGCTACCCGAGGTCTGGCCGCGCCACATCGAATCATTAAACAACGAAATAATCAACGAACTAGCAATAATATTGCGCAACAAAGCCTTGACACCATAGTTTGTTAGTCATACCGGCGGCGGCCTTGCCATTTATGCCGCATTGCAACAGGAACGCGTTCATGCCCACGGAATTGCCCGGAGCCGAAATCCTCGTCGAGGCGCTTGTCGATCTCGGCGT
>JAYUQI010000043.1:0-5134 GCA_043756805.1 Sphingomonas sp. | reverse complement strand
TTTGCGACGCTAGCGCTATCTGCGCCGCCAACCAATTCTCTCATGCGATTGCCTTTCCCATGTTCACGTTCCTGCTCGTCGTCCAAGCCCTGATCGCCGCCAGCCTGGTCGGCGTCATCCTGATGCAGCAATCCGAAGGCGGCGGGCTTGGCATGGGCGGTTCGCCTACGGGCCTGATGTCGGCGCGTGGCGCGGCGAACTTCCTGACGCGGGCAACGGGCATTCTGGCCGTGACATTTGTGAGCCTGTCGATTGCGCTCGCTGTGCTCGCCACGCAAAAGACGACGGCAAAGACGATCGATACCTCGCTGGCCCGCAAGCCTGCGCCGGTTGCGCCTGCGCCCGTCGTCCCGCTGTCGGGGGATCCGGCCGCACAGCCTGCGCCAGCGACGACATCACCGGTGACAGCAGCACCCGAACCCGCTGTGCCCATGGCGGCCGCGACAAAGGCGGGTGCGACACCCAAACCCGCCGCGCCAAAGCAGGTCGCGCCAAAAGTCGTCCCGACACGCACGCTGCCGACGCCGCTCATTTCGAACAATCCGACCCCGGCCCCGACCGACGCCGACCGCAACAGCAACTAAATCCACCAAAGCCGATTCGCGCCCTTGCCGCGCAGTGTCGCTGCGGTCTAAGCGCATCCTCCCATGGCGCGGTTCATTTTTATCACCGGCGGCGTGGTTTCCTCGCTTGGCAAAGGACTGATGGCGGCGTCGCTGGCGGCGCTGTTGCAGGCGCGCGGCTACCGCGTGCGCATCCGCAAGTTCGATCCCTATCTGAACGTCGATCCCGGCACGATGTCGCCCTATCAGCACGGCGAAGTCTATGTGACTGACGACGGCGCGGAGACCGATCTCGACCTCGGCCATTATGAGCGCTTTACCGGCGTTGTGTCGCGCCAGTCGGACAATGTGACCAGCGGCCGCATCTATCAACAGATCATCGCCCGCGAGCGGCGCGGCGATTATCTCGGCGCAACGGTTCAGGTCATCCCGCATGTCACTGACGCGATCAAGGCCTTCGCGCTCAACGAAATCGACGATCTTGATTTCGTGTTGTGCGAAATCGGCGGGACGGTGGGCGACATCGAATCGCTGCCTTTCATCGAAGCCATCCGCCAGCTCCGCAATGATCTGGGGCGTGGTAACAGCGTGTCGATCCATGTGACGCTGGTGCCCTATATCGCGGCGGCGGGTGAGTTGAAGACCAAGCCGACGCAGCACAGCGTGCGCGAGCTCGCCGCGCTGGGTGTTCAGCCCGACGTGCTGGTATGTCGTTGCGAACAGCCTTTGCCCCTCAGTGACCGGGCAAAGATCGCGCTGTTCTGCAACGTGCGCAAGGAAGCGGTTATCCCCGCGCTCGACGCGAAATCAATCTATGCCGTGCCGCTGCAATATCACCGCGAGGGATTGGACGAGGAAGTCCTGCGGGCGTTCGGTATCGAACCGGCCGCGAACCCCGATCTGTCGCGCTGGTCCGACATCGAGGACCGCTTGGGCAATACCGAAGGTGACGTGACAATCGGTGTCGTCGGCAAATATGTCGGCCTGCAGGATGCCTATAAATCGCTGCACGAAGCGCTCGTTCACGGCGGCATTGCCAACCGCGTACGCGTCAACATCAAATGGCTCGACGCCGAAATGTTCGAAACCGGCGGTGATCTGGCGGCACAGCTTGAGCCGATGCACGCCATTCTCGTCCCCGGCGGTTTTGGCGAGCGCGGGTCCGAAGGCAAAATCGAAAGCGTCCGCTTTGCCCGCGAACATAAAGTGCCCTTCTTCGGCATCTGCCTCGGCATGCAAATGGCCTGTATCGAGGGCGCGCGGAACATGGCGGGGATCGCGCAAGCCTCGACGACCGAATTCGGCCCCACGGCAGAACCTGTCGTCGGCCTGATCACCGAATGGATGAGCGCCGAAGGGTTGCAGAAGCGCGAGGCCGATGGCGATATGGGCGGGACGATGCGCCTCGGGGCCTATCCGGCCAAGCTCGGCGGCAACAGTCAGGTCGCGGGCATTTATGGCGCGACCGAAATCAGCGAACGCCACCGCCACCGCTACGAAGTCAACGCGCATTACAAAGACGCGCTGGAGGGGCAGGGGCTGATCTTCAGCGGCATGTCGCCCGATGGCACGCTGCCCGAAATCGTCGAGCGCCCCGATCACCCGTGGTTCGTCGGCGTGCAGTTTCATCCCGAGTTGAAAAGCAAACCGTTCGACCCGCATCCCCTGTTCGCGAGCTTTATCGAAGCGGCGGTCAAGCAGAGCCGGTTGGTTTGACGCCGACAGATAGCGGTTCGAGTTTGATCCACTGCATTCGTTGCTTGCGGCCCTCTGAACACATGAGCCAACGATCAGTATCTTCATAGAAATCCAGCTCTCGAAAGGCTGAGAAATCCCTTTGAGCAGTTGTCAGGAAAGTAATCGCAAAGTTTTTAGAGGCAAGTTCGAGCAACTGACGAAAGCGCTCCTTGCCATCTCGGACGAAGAAGTCGTGAATCTCGATTATGATGATCGACTCGGCAAAGGCTGTGAAAAAATCGACCGAACATAAATCGAATTCTCCGCCTTCAATGTCGATCAACAAGAGGGAGCGTGCACGAACTTCGAGGGGAACGTCATGGAAAAAACCATCCTTTGCCATTCCTCGAATTTCGAGAGCCGCGCTTGTGCCGTTGAGTTCGGCATTCGACCGTATGACTTTGCGTCCACGCACCGACATTTCATAGCACAAGGCAGATTGAAACCGACCTGAAAACAGTGCGCCGGTTGCATAATATCCGTCGGCCGCGCCGAGGTCGATGAAGTGATTATAGCATTCGGGCGCAGAAAAAATGGCTTCGAGCACTTCCTGTTCATACATGCCGAGGATCATTGCGGCGCGGTCTTTAGCGCCCCACCAAGTCTTTTTCGTGAGCCTCAACCCAGTGAATGGCCCGTAGGCGATCGTGCTATCGAAGTGGATATTCACCTCTCGAGAGAGACGTTTTCGCTGCTCCTGAATCGGTATCCAGAGGAACAAGTGCCGAAGCCATTTACCGAGAAATGAACCTCTTTGCGGGATCGGCGCAGATTTGCCGTGAACAGATTGTCTTGGAAACTCGAGGGAGGGAGTCATCACTTTATCAATTTGCTTCATAGATTTTCGCTCACCGTGATGGAAAGCGCATGGTATATTATGGCAAATTAGGCAACGCACCTCCGCGCCTGCTCACACAAATATAGCAGCGCCTCGCCTGAACCCTTGCGCCCCGCAGTCCCGGCGACCACATCAACTCTATGGACGATCAACGCACTGACATCGCGCAACGCCTGACCCCGCTCGTGCGCCGTGTCCTTGCGCCCAATCCGTCGCCCTTCACGTTTACCGGCACGCAGACCTATATCGTCGGGACGAATGAGGTTGCCGTGATCGACCCCGGTCCCGCCGATCCCGCGCATATCGATGGCATCCTCGCCGCCACGAAGGGCGAGCGCATCACGACGATCATCTGCACGCATACGCACCGTGACCATTCGCCTGCTGCCGCGCCGCTGAAAGCCGCCACCGGTGCGCAGATCATTGGTTGTGCCCCGCTCACGCTTGAAGACGACGGCCCGCGCGCTGATGCCGCGTTTGATACGAGCTACACGCCCGACCGCGTGCTGACCGACGGCAAGCGGGTGACCGGTCCGGGCTGGACGCTCGAAACCGTGGCCACCCCCGGCCATACTTCGAACCATCTGTGCTTTCACCTCATCGAGGAGAATTCCCTGTTCACCGGCGATCATGTCATGGGCTGGTCGACCACTGTCGTCTCGCCGCCCGATGGCGACATGGCCGATTACATGCGCAGCCTCGACAGACTGATGGCGCGCAGTGACGCGGTTTATTACCCCGCGCACGGCGAGCCCGTGACCAAGCCGCAACAGTTCGTTCGCGGGCTCGCGGGCCACAGGAAACAGCGCGAACGCCAGATCCTGCGTATGCTCGAAAGCGGCGAGGGCGTGATCGCTGATATGGTCCCCAAAATGTATGCGGGGATCGACGAGCGGCTCTACGGTGCGGCGGGCCGTTCGGTGCTGGCGCATCTGATTGATCTGCGCGACCGCGGTCAGGTGCGCGAGGGGGCGATGTGGACGCTGGCCTGAAGCGCCTTTCGCTGTTCGCTGCGGGGCTGGCGCTGCTTGTCGCGGCGGCAGTGTTCGTAATGAACCGCGCACAGGCGACATTCGATCCCAAGCCCGAAACCATCGCCGCGGCCAGCCTTCAGGGACTGCGCGAACAGAACAAGCTCTCGGCCTTTGCGGCGCGGTTTGTGGCAGTGGTGACATCGACGCAAACCCGTTTCGGTTTCAGCGCGAAAAAGACGCTGATCATGCCCGGCGCGGTGCAATATCAGGTCGACTTGTCGAAACTGACGCAAAACGATGTCCGCTGGGATGCGCCAACCAAGACGCTGACCGTGACACTCCCGCCCGTGCAGGTCTCGGCACCTGAAATCGACATGAAGGCGATCCGCGAATATGACAGCGGTGGCATTTTGCTGGCGCTGACCGATGCCGAAACCAGCCTCGACACCGCCAATCGCGCGGCGGCGCAGGCCGAATTGACCAAACAGGCGCAGGAATCAGTGACGATGAAACTCGCCACCGATGCCACGCGGCGCGCCGTCGCCTCAACCTTTGCGATGCCACTGAAAGCTGCGGGTCTCGACGCCAATGTGGTCGTGCGCTTCGTCGGCGAAGGGGGTGGCGCACGCACCGTGGTTGACGGATCGACGCCCGTGGCGGAAATACTGGCACGCTGACCTCAGAGTCGGGCGCACACAGGTTGGCCATCGAACAAACTTTTCGAGGGCACCATGGCAACACACGCACAGACCGCACCGACCACGGGCAACGATGACCGATTTTTCCTGAAAGCCGCCATTGCGATGGCGCTGGTCGTCGTCGTCGGATTTTCAACCCAATTGGCGATGGGGCGCTCGACCTTTGCGTCGCCGCTGCATGTCCATCTCCATGCCGTCGTCTTCATGGGATGGGTCGTGATTTACGTTACACAGACGGCACTCGTTGCGAGCGGATCGCTGGCACTGCACCGGAGGTTGGGCTGGATTGCGACCGGCTGGATGATGGCGATGGTCGTCCTGGGC
>JAYUQI010000042.1:0-14987 GCA_043756805.1 Sphingomonas sp. | reverse complement strand
ATCATGTCCATCGCGCCGCCGGGAAAAGCGAGTGCCGCAACAGCGGGATCGATGCCGGTCGCCTGTGCCGCAAGCATGAGTGCCTCGGGCGTCCACCCGTCGAACGCGGCATGGGCAGGCAATTCCGCCGCCAGCATGCCGCGCATTTCGTCTAGGGTTGGATCAGACATGATACGCGCTCCATCGGGTGACAGCATTCAAATGGGCTGCTAGGACCGAAACATCAATCGGTCAGGGGTGTCGCAATGGCAAAGTTTTTCGGGAATTTGAACGCAGTGGTTGCCGCCGGCTTCGCGCTGATGCTGGCACTGCTGTTCTGGTCGATGTCGGCAAGCGGATATGACGGCGCGAACTGGGCAGGCTGGACGACGTTTCTCCATGTCATTTCGGGCACGATGTGGATTGGCTTGCTTTATTATTTCAATTTCGTGCAAATTCCCACGATGCCGACTGTTCCCGCCGAACTGAAGCCCGGCGTGTCGAAATATATCGCGCCAAAGGCATTGTTCTGGTTCCGTTATGCTGCGCTTGCGACAGTCATCACCGGCCTGTTGGTGGCATGGCTGAACGGCTACGCGCATCAGTCGTTTACCTTTCAGGAAGGGTTCCGCCTGATCGGCATCGGCATGTATCTCGCGCTGATCATGGCGTTCAACGTATGGTTCGTCATCTGGCCAAATCAGAAAAAGGCGCTGGGGCTGGTCGAGGCGGATGCCGACACCAAAGCGAAAGCAGCGACAACGGCCATGATTTTCAGCCGGACGAACACGCTCCTGTCGGTGCCAATGCTGTTTGCGATGGTGCTTCAGCGGCTTGGCGGCGCTTGGTAGTCACGTCTGTGTGCGCTGGCGCACCAAGACGAGCGCCAGCGCCACCAGCGCCGCGCCGACAAGATCGAGCGGCCCGAGCATTTCACTGAACATCAGCCAGCCCGTAAGCGCGGCGACAATCGGCTGGGTCAGCAGCGTCAGCCCGATGACCAGCGGGCTGACCCGGCCGAGGGCATAGGTCATGAGGCTCTGGCCGATCACCTGGCTGCACAGCGCCATCGCGATGAGCGGTGCCCAGTTGGTCGGCATGATCTGTTCGCCCAGCGCAAGCGCGAGAAGCAGTAGCGGCACAGCGCTCGCCAGCGTCGAGGCAGCAAGCAATGGCAGCGGGGCCATCGTTTCGCGGGCGCGGGCAATCGCGACAAAATAGGCCGCGTAAAAAGCCCCCGCGAGCAGGCTTAAAAGATCGCCGACCAGATGTTCGGGTGACAGTTCGGCGCTGCGCCCCATGAGCAACCCTGCCCCCGCAGCCGCCATCAGCAGCGCCAGCACTTGCCGCTTCGCGGGCCAGACCCGCGCCACGACAAAGCCATAAATCGGGAAAATGAAACTCGCGGAATTGCCGAACAGTGTCGCGTTCGCCACTTTGGTGTGCATGATGCCAAGGTGCCAAGCAGCAAGATCGGCCGCGAACAGGACGCCCGATGCCGCGATGATCAGGACCAGCGCGGGCGTCATCCGCCCGCTCGATTTCGGTCCAAGATGCGCCATGACCGCGAGCAAAGGCAGCGCCAGCGCCATCCGCCAGAACGCGCTGGCGATCGGCCCGGTGTCGGACATCCGCACGAACATCGCGCCCAGCGCGAGCAGCGCGCTGCCCACCAGCAGCGCGGCAACGCCATAGCGTGCACCCCCAAGTTTTTCTTCGCTGGCGAATGTCCCCATGCCCCGCCATATGCGCGAGACCGTAACCGTTTCAAAGAGGAACCCGTTGATGCCGTCGCTGTTCGATCCGATTGCCCTTGGTGCTGTCCACGCCCCTAACCGCATATTGATGGCACCACTGACACGAGGACGGGCAACGCGCGCGCATGTGCCGACCGCGCGAATGGCGACCTATTATGCGCAGCGGGCCTCGGCGGGGCTGATCATCAGCGAAGCGACCGGGATTTCGCTCGAGGGGTCGGGCTGGCCCTATGCACCGGGACTTTGGTCGGATGAACAAGTCGAAGCGTGGAAACCCGTGACCGAAGCCGTCCACGAAGCAGGCGGGCGGATCGTCGCGCAGCTTTGGCATATGGGGCGCATCGTTCACCCCAGCCTCAATGGTGTGCAGCCGGTGTCATCATCGGCGACCACGGCACCGGGCAAAGCGCATACCTATGACGGCAAACAACCTTATGTCGAAGCGCGGGCGCTGACGCTCGACGAAATCCCGCGTCTGATCGGTGACTATGTTCATGCCGCGCGCAACGCGGTGGCAGCCGGATTCGACGGGGTGCAATTGCACGGGGCCAACGGTTACCTGATCGACCAGTTCCTGCGCGACAATTCGAATTTTCGCGATGATGCCTATGGCGGGCCAGTCGAAAACCGCATCCGTTTACTCGACGAAGTCACAGCAGCGCTTGTCGGCGAAGTCGGCGACGACCGGACCTCGGTGCGGCTATCGCCCAACGGCAATTCGCAAGGCGCCGATGACAGCAACCCCGAAGCGTTGTTTACCGCAGCTGCCCGAGCACTTGCCGCGCACCGGATTGCTTTTCTGGAGCTGCGCGAACTCGGCCCGAGCGGGACGTTCGGTGCCAGCGATGTGCCGCGCCAGTCACCCGCGATCCGCAAGGTGTTTCCCGGGCCATTGGTGCTCAACCAGGATTATGATGCGGCGTCCGCGCAAGCGGCGCTTGATTCAGGCATCGCGGATGCGATCAGTTTCGGGCGGCCTTTCCTCGCCAATCCCGATCTGCCCGCGCGGCTCGCCAGCGATGCCGAACTTAACGAAGGCGTAATGGCAAACTGGTATTCGCAAGGGGATGAAGGATATATCGACTATCCCGCGCTCGAAACGATCAACGCCTGATCTGTCGCATTTTGGGACCTATTCAGGACAAGAAGCGTCAAAAAGGGGATGGCCGGGACCGCGCGTAATTGCATGGGAGTGAAGCGATGGCGAACCGTGGTATCGGGTTTTTCGACAGCAAGGGGCAGTTTTTCAAAACGCCCCAGGAAGCAACGCACAGCGACCTCGCGGCGATGCTGGGCCGCATGGGCGATGGCGACAGCCTGGCGCCCGGCATTGCCAAAATCCTGCTCGAGAAACGGCGCGAGATCGAACATATCTTCCGCGACCACGACGATATGGTGCAAGGCGGGCCGGTGGACCCGAGCGAAGCGCCGCGTGTCGAACGCCGTGCACCGCCTGCGCCCGACGTATCACCGGCTTTATCGAACGTGACGCCGATCAACCCGGCAAAGTCCGCCTGACCATCAATCTATGATAGCTGGCGGCGGGATCGCTGAAGTGAAACTATGTGGATCAAGCCCGAAATAGCTGCCATCGACATGGCGCTATCGAACGGAAACGCATGACCCGCACGCTCACCCATCTCGAACGGCTCGAAGCCGAAAGCATCCACATCATGCGCGAAGTCGTGGCCGAGGCGGAAAAGCCGGTCATGCTTTATTCGGTGGGCAAGGATTCAGCCGTGATGCTCCATCTGGCGCGCAAAGCCTTCTTCCCGTCGCCGCCACCCTTCCCGCTGCTCCACGTCGACACGACGTGGAAATTCAAGGCGATGTATAACCTGCGCGAAAAAGCGGCGCGCGACGCGGGCATGGAGTTGCTGGTTCACCAGAACCCCGAAGCCATCGAACGCGTGATCAATCCGTTCGATCATGGCTCGTTGCATACTGATATGTGGAAGACGCAAGGGCTGAAGCAGGCGCTCGAAAAATATGGCTTCGACGTGGCGTTCGGGGGTGCGCGGCGTGATGAGGAAAAGAGCCGCGCCAAGGAACGCATCTTCTCGTTCCGCACCGCATCGCATGGCTGGGATCCGAAAAACCAGCGGCCCGAATTATGGAATCTCTACAATGCCCGCAAGGCCAAGGCGGAGAGCATCCGCGTTTTCCCGATCTCGAACTGGACCGAACTCGACATCTGGCAATATATCCACCTCGAGAATATCGAGATCGTCCCGCTCTATTTCAGCGCGCCGCGCCCGACCTACATCCACGACGGACAGTTGTTCATGGCCGACGACATCGAGCGGCTCGAACGGGTGATGGGACGCAGGCCCGAGATCGTCGAGCGCTCGATCCGCTTTCGCACGCTGGGCTGCTTTCCGCTGACGGGTGCGGTCGAAAGCACGGCGGCAACCCTGCCCGAAGTTATTCAGGAAATGCTGCTGACCACGACCAGCGAACGCCTGGGTCGTGTCATCGACCATGATCAGGCCGCGAGTATGGAGAAGAAGAAAGCGGAGGGGTATTTCTGATGAGCCCAGATTCATCCTTCCTTCTCCGCGCCTCCGCGCCTCCGCGTGAACCAGCACCGTCGTTTTTCACGCGGAGACGCCGAGACGCGGAGGGACTGCGCTCATGACCGATGTCATCTATAAAACCGACGATCTGATCGCATCCGACATCGATGCCTATCTCGACATGCACAAGCACAAGAGCCTGCTGCGTTTCATCACCTGCGGAAGCGTGGACGACGGCAAGTCCACGCTGATCGGGCGGCTGCTTTATGACAGCAAAATGATCTTCGAAGACCAGCTTGCCGCGCTCGAAGCTGATAGCAAACGCATGGGCACCCAAGGCCAGGAGATCGATTTTGCGCTGCTGGTCGACGGCCTTGCCGCCGAGCGCGAGCAGGGCATCACCATTGACGTCGCTTACCGCTTTTTCGCGACCGAAAAACGCAAGTTCATCGTTGCCGACTGTCCGGGGCATGAGCAATATACCCGCAACATGGTCACCGGCGCGTCGACCGCCGACCTTGCCGTCATTCTGATTGACGCGCGCAAGGGCGTGCTTGTCCAGACGCGGCGACACTCCTACCTCGCCAAGTTGCTCGGCATCCGCAACATCGTGCTCGCGGTCAACAAGATGGACCTGATCGATTATGATCGGGCAACATATGAGGCGATTGTTGCCGACTATACCGCGTTCGCGACCAGCATTGGGATCACCGATTTTACGCCGATGCCGATTTCGGGCTTTAAGGGCGACAATATCACCGACCCGTCGCCGAGGACGCCATGGTATGGCGGCAAACCGCTGATGGCGCATCTCGAAACGGTTGCGCTCGACAACGACGCCGATCAGGCCAAACCGCTGCGTATGGCAGTCCAATGGGTCAACCGGCCCAATCTCGATTTCCGCGGGTTCAGCGGGCAAATTTCAACGGGCGTGGTTCGACCCGGCGACGCGATCAGGGTTCTGCCGTCGGGCAAGACAACGACGATCAGCAAGATCGTCACGCTGGACGGCGACCTCGACGAAGCCGTCGCTGGCCAGTCGGTCACGCTGTGCTTTGCCGATGAAATCGACTGCTCGCGCGGCGACGTTATCGCTGCCGCCGACGCGCCATCGCAAGTCTCGGACCAGTTCGAAGCAACCATTGTCTGGATGGCCGACGATGCGATGATCCCGGGTCGTGCCTATTGGCTGAAGCTCGGCACGCAGATGGTTTCCGCCACCGTCCAGCCGCCAAAATATGTTGTAAACGTCAATACGATGGAACAGCTCGCGGCAAAAACGCTCGAGCTGAATGCGATTGGCGTGGCCGAACTGGCGACCGACAAGCCCATCGTCTTTGAGGCCTTTGCCGAAAATCATGCGGGCTACAATAAGGTTTTGGGCGGATTCATCCTGATCGACAAGATCAGTAATGCCACGGTTGCTGCGGGGATGCTGCATTTCAGCCTGCGCCGCGCGCAGAACGTCCATTGGCAGGCAACCGACGTCACGCGCGAGGCGCACGCCAGCCTCAAGAACCAGAAAGCCAAAATACTGTGGTTCACCGGGCTTTCGGGCTCGGGCAAATCGACGATTGCCAATGAAGTCGAAAAACGCCTCGCGCTGATGAACCGCCACACGTTTCTGCTCGACGGCGACAATGTGCGGCATGGGCTCAACAAGGACTTGGGCTTTACCGAGGCCGACCGCATCGAAAATATCCGCCGCGTCGGCGAAGTGGCCAAGTTGATGGCCGATGCGGGCCTGATCGTGCTGACCGCGTTCATCAGCCCGTTCCGCGCCGAACGCGACATGGTCCGCGCGATGCTTCCGGAGGGCGAGTTCATCGAGATCTTCGTCGAAACGCCGCTCGACGTTGCCGAGGCACGCGACGTGAAAGGGCTCTACAAGAAAGCGCGCAGCGGTCAGCTCAAGAACTTCACCGGGATCGACAGCCCCTATGAGGCGCCCGAAGCGCCCGAAATCCGGGTGAACACCGTCGAAATGACGCCCGCCGAGGCCGCCGATTTCATCATCCGCCAGATCATGCCGCTTAAATGAGCATGACCGATGCCCAACTCGCCGCGCATCTTGCCACTGTTGCGGGAAAACTGTTGCTGCAAGTCCGCGACTGCGGCGTCACGACCGGCAAGGCGCTGGGCAAGTCGGGCGACCAGACGGCCAACCAATATCTGATCCACGCGATTGGCGAAGCGCGACCCGATGACGGGCTGCTGTCCGAAGAAAGCAAGGATACTGATGCCCGCCTCACCAAATCGCGGGTGTGGATCATCGATCCGGTCGACGGCACCCGCGAATATGGCGAGGGACGGGCCGACTGGGCCGTCCATGTGGCGCTTGCCATAGACGGCGTGGCGAGCGTTGGCGCGGTTGCGCTGCCTGCACTCGACCTGACACTGCGCTCTGATAAGCCCGCGCCGCTCGGACCGTTAGCAGAGACGCCGCGCATGGTCGTCAGCCGCTCGCGGCCCGCCAAAGAGGCTTTGCAAGTCGCCGAAGCGATCGGTGCGGATCTTATACCAATGGGCAGCGCGGGCGCCAAAGCGATGGCCATCGTGCGCGGCGAGGCCGAAATCTATCTCCACACCGGTGGACAGCATGAGTGGGACAGTTGTGCGCCGGTTGCGGTTGCCGCCGCCTATGGCCTGCACGTCAGCCGCGCCGACGGCAGCCCGCTGATCTACAACCAGCGCAACACTTATATGCCCGACCTGCTGATCTGCCGCCGCGAATGGGCCGACAATGTGCTGGCAATCACGAAACCACGTTAGCGTCGCGCAGGGCCGCGATCTGCGTGGCGCTCAGCCCCAGCACGTCAGCCAGTATTGCGTCGGTATGCTGCCCCAGGACCGGCGGCGCATCGGGCACGGGCTGCGTCTCGCCCGGCCATTTGATCGGGCGGTTGACGATGGGAATCGTGCCGAGCGCGGCATGTTCGGTTTCGACAACCATTTCGCGCGCCACTGCTTGCGGCTGCATCAAAGCATCGTGGACACCAAGGATCGGCGCATGCGGTACCTGATGCTTGGTCAGCAGCGCATCGAGGTCAGCAAAGCTGTATCGGCAGGTTCGGTTGCCGATCAATTCATCGACCGCGATCCGGTTGTTGCGCCGCTGTTCAATTGTCGAATAACGATCATCCTCGATCAGCTCATCAAGATCGAGCGCGCGGCAGATATTGCCCCAGAAACTGTTCGAAAGGCAGGCAATGACCATAAGCCCGTCCGCTGCCGGAAACACGCCATAGGGCACAAGATTGGGATGCGGATTCCCTTGCGGTAAGGGGTTCTCGCCCGACATCAGCGCCACTTGCGGCATATAGGCCATCATACCCATAAGACCGTCGAGCAAGCTGACATCGATCAGTCGTCCGCGCCCCGTCATCGTCCGTTCGTAAAGCGCGGCCAAGACACTGATCGGGCCGTTGATGCCGCCCACGAGATCGCCCAGCGGAATGCCCAGCCGTGTCGGCGCGCGGTCCCGCTCGCCGTTCACACTGAACGCCCCTGACAGCGCCTGCGTCACAATGTCGAACGAGGGCGCGTCACGCAGCGGCCCTGTCATCCCGAAACCCGAAATCGCACAATAGATGAGGCGGGGGTTGATCGCCGACAGCGTGTCATAACCGAGCCCCAGCCGATCCATCACACCGGGCCGGTAATTCTCGATCAATATGTCCGATTTGGCGGCCAGATCGCGCGCAAGCGCCACACCTTCGACGGTTTTCAGATCGATGACGATGCTCTTTTTCCCGCGGTTGATACCGAGGAAATAGATGCTGTGGCCGTCAGCAAAGGGCGGAAACGTCCGCGTATCGTCGCCATCGCCGGGCGGTTCGACCTTGATCACTTCCGCGCCCAGATCGGCGAGCGCCTGCGTCGCTGCCGGCCCCGCGAGCACGCGACTGAAATCGAGCACACGAACCCCGTTTAAGGGACCGGGCCAGCTTTGGGCGGAAGCTTCTGGGGGCAAAAAATATCTCTGGAAAAATGGCGGGCGTAGCAGCGATTGAACGTGCGACCCCGGCGATGTCAAGAACAAGGCAAGCGCAGGAACACGCTGGTGGTGGTGAGGTCGGTTATGCCGACGGCGCCGCCCGAGCGGTGTCAGCACGAAAACCGTTAATACAATCTACCCATTGCCGTCCCACTGAGGTTGAGCGATAACTGGTTTGTGGATCGACGAAGTTTATTGGCATTGGCCGCAGGTCTTCCCGCTTGGCCCAATGACACAAGTGCGGCAAGAGCGGCCGCGGTCAACAAGTCGCCGGATATGCTTACGGTCAAACAATTTGGCGCCGTAGGCAACGGAAGAACCGATGATCACCTTGCCTTGCAGACTGCAATAGCGACAGCAACGGCTCAGAAAAGAGATCTTTTCTGGCCACGGGGAATCTACAAAACCAATGTCACACTTTTAAAGCCGCAGGATTTTTTCTGTCCTAACAATGTTGCCGAGGAAGGAACGGTTTTAGACGGATCGAGCATCACGAATGGTCCAACACTCAAGATAAAGGGGGGATCTGGCCGCCTGACACAAGCGCGGATCGAAGGTTTTTCCTTTATCGGCGGCAAGGGTAGGCATTCGACAGGACTTGAGATCGCGGACCAGTGCGGCGTTGAGATTCGCTCCTGCGCTTTTCCAGCAGGAGCATGGGGACTGACCTTTCACAACGAAAGTGGATTTACTGAATATGCGCAGGCAGTTGGATGCAACTTCTCCTCGAACCTGTCGTCCGGCTCGTTACGATACCGCGTCACAGGAGGAACCGAGAGCTTTAATGGTTCTGGACTTATTCGGTGCCGGATCAACATGGACGGCGCGATCGCACCGGATAATGCCATCGTTATAGACGCCGGCGCGTTGCTTTATCACGCTCCGCTAGATTTTCAGGTTTGGGTCAAGGGCAAGCGCAGAACAATCATTAAAAGCGCCTCGTCTTTCTCTCATCTGACGCACGGCACGATCACCATCGAAGTTGCAGACTCTCAACCGTATGAGACCGCTCCCGAACTATTTGGCGGTTCCGGTTCGGTGGGTTACCATCAGGGCGATGTCGTGACATTCGGCACTGCCTGGCTCGGCCCGAAGGTGAAACTCTGTGGCTCTTTCAACAAACGAATCGGTCCTGAAGCTGGCGCATTCAACGGTTCAACCGCGATGGGGCGCCATAAGTTTGGTATCATGAAAACGCTTGCCGCTGGCGAGACCGAGATTCGCGGCATCAGTGATATGGGCAGTTGCATAGCGCATATTCACGTCAGCGCACCGAACTATGATTACCGCTATTTAATTGCTGCTGGCGTTGGCATAAATGATCAACCTGGCGTCGCATCGACAATCGCCACACTCTCAGAATTTAACGCTTCGGGAGCAGGGCGACCGAGTTTTGGCGTTAGTGAAACTGGCGCACTAACAATCACCAACAAGAACTTTGGATCTGACTATATCGCTTACGTGATGTTCGTCGATCTCGGCCCGTCACTGTTCAACGTCGGTCCCTCGATGGCAGATTACAAGCCGTCCTAACGCCACCTCGGTCAAAAGGACGAAAATGCAACGGTCATAAGAATAAATGGTGGAGCTGAGCGGAATCGAACCGCTGACCTCGTCATTGCGAACGACGCGCTCTACCAACTGAGCTACAGCCCCGCGCCCGGCGCGATAACCGTGGCCTTAGCGAGCCGATTTCGCCGATGCAATGTCTTGTATACAGTCCGTTTCAGTTTAGGACCGGACGCATCAAAAATTCGGGAGAGACGAAATGGCACGCGCATGGACTTTGAAATCACGCCCCAAAGGGATGCCGGTTGCTGGGGACTTCGAGATGAAAGACGTCGGCACCACAGCACTGGCTGATGGCCAGATCCGCGTCACCAACAGCTGGCTGTCAGTCGACCCCTATATGCGCGGACGCATGAACGATGTGAAAAGCTATGTCCCGCCGTTCGCGCTGGGCGAGCCGATGACGGGCGGCGCGATCGGCACAGTGACCGAGAGCAAGGCCGATGGCTATGCAGTCGGCGATCAGGTCATGCACATGATGGGCTGGCGCGACGAAGCCGTGATCGACTTGTCGGACCCAATGCTGGGCAGCGCGAACAAGCTGCCTGCGACGGCCCTCCCCATCCAGACATTTCTGCACAATATGGGCCTGACCGGCGCGACCGCTTACTTCGGGCTGCTGCATACAGCGGCAGCAAAAGCGGGTGATATTGTTTTTGTCTCCGCCGCAGCAGGCGCGGTCGGATCGGCAGTCGTTCAGATCGCCAAAGCCAAGGGCATGACCGTTATCGGCTCTGCAGGCGGGGCGGACAAATGCGCCTGGGTCAAGGAACTCGGGGCGGATGCCTGCATCGATTACAAGGCGGGGCCAGTCCTGCCGCAGCTGATCGAAGCCGCGCCTAAGGGGATTGATGTCTATTTCGACAATGTCGGTGGCGAGCATCTCGATGCGGCGCTGGCGACGGGGCGGCTTCACGCGCGCTTTGCAATCTGCGGTGTGATCGATGTCTATAACAGTGGCGCGCCGATGCCGATCAAATATTTCGCGCGCGTGATCGGCATGCGGATGCGGATCGAAGGCTTGCTGTTCAACGATTTTCTGCCGCAAATGGGGACGTTCCTTGCCGATGCGGGGGCCATGATTGCCGCCGGGCAGCTGAAAGCGCGCGAGACTGTTTTTGAGGGTCTGGAAAAGACGCCCGACGCGTTCATGGGGCTGTTCACGGGTGCAAATACCGGCAAGATGCTGGTTCGCCTTTAACCTTGAGGGGACGATGACATGATCGATCATGCACTGACGACATCACGGCGCGCTTTTGTCGCGGGGTTGACCGCAACAACTGCGTCGTTCGCGGCACCGGCAGTATCGTTTGCCGCAGCCAAGCGCCGCACGGCAATCGCGCCGATCAATGCGTTGCTGGCGACCTTTGCCGACGAATTGCTGGTGATGAGTCCCGAAACCGCAACTGGCCTTGGCCTCGATTCGGGCAAACATGCCGGATTGCGCGCCATGCTCGACGATGCCGGGCTCGCGGGGCGCGACAAGGCAGCCGCGCAATTTGCATCAATGCGGGCGCAGCTCGACAAGCTCGACGATATAAAGCTGACCCCGCGCCAGCAGTTGCAGGGCGACACTGTCGATTACGCGCTCAAGCGGGCCGAAGACGGCGCCCGCTTCCCTTATGGCGGAGGCGCCATGAATGGCTTTGGCGGCGGCGCGACGCCCTATGTCGTGACGCAGCAGGACGGCGCGATCACTGGGATCAGCGAGTTCCTCAACGCACAGCACCCGGTAAAGACCAGCGCCGATGCCGAAGCCTATCTGGCGCGCGTCGCGGCGTTCGGTCGTGTGCTTGACCAGGAAACCGAACAAATGTGCGAGGATGCGGCCAAAGGCGTGATGCCGCCTGCGTTCGTTGCCAAGACGGCACTGGGTCAGCTTCAGGAGTTTCGCGCCACAGCCGCTGCCGAGCAGACCATGGTCTCATCGCTGGCGACGCGCACAAGGACAGCGGGCATCGCCGGCGATTGGGCCGCGCGTGTTACCACAGCCATCGAAAGCCTCGTTTATCCCGCGCTTGACAGGCAGATTGCAGCCTTTGCCGAAACCACAAAAAGTGCACCTGATGTTGCCGGTGTCCAGCGGCTGCCCGAGGGCGAAGCCTATTATGCCTATGGCCTTCGCCTTGGCACGACAACGACAACCAGCGCGGATGAAATCCACAAGATCGGTCTTGCCCAGAATGCCGAAATCAAAGATAAAATCGATGCCATCCTGAAATCTCAGGGGATGACGAAGGGCACCGTTGGTGAACGCGTCGTTGCGCTGAACAGCAATCCGCGGTTCCTGTTTCCAAATACCGACGCCGGGCGCAACCAGCTGATTGCCTATATCAACGGCAAGATTGCGGCCCAGCGCGCGCTGATGCCGCGTATTTCGCATATGAAGATGAAAGCGCCCGTGGATGTAAAACGCGTGCCGGTCGATATTCAGGATGGCGCCCCGCTCGGCTACATGAACTTTGCCTCGCTCGATGGTGCGCGCCCGGCAACCTATTACGTGAATCTGAAATCGACGAGCCTGTGGCCGAAATATCAGCTTGCGTCGCTTTCTGCGCATGAAGCCGTGCCCGGCCATGCGTGGCAGGGCGCTTATCTGGCCGAATTTCGCGATCAGATTCCGCTGATTTCGTCGATGATGGGATTCAATGCGTTCACCGAAGGCTGGGCGCTTTATGCCGAGCAACTGATGGATGAATTCGGCTTGTACAAATCCGACCCGTTTGGCCGGATCGGCTATCTGCAAGCGCAGCAGTTCCGCGCCTGTCGCCTTGTCGTCGATACCGGGCTGCATTCAAAGGGCTGGACGCGCGAACAATCGGTCGCTTTCCTTGTTAGTGAAACCGGCAAGGGCCGCGACGCCATGACCAGCGAGACAGACCGTTATTGCGTCTCGCCGGGGCAGGCCTGCGGCTATAAGATGGGACACAATGTTATCGTCGGGCTGCGCGACAAGGCCAGACAAGCAATGGGTGCGAAATTCGACGCGCGCGCTTTCAACGATGCCCTGATCCAGACCGGCGGCGTCCCGCTGTCACTGGTCGAAGGCGTTGTCGATCGGATGATCGCGAGGAGTTAAGAACAACGGCATCCTCCCCTCCACGTCTTCGTGGAGGGGCCGGGGGTGGCACTTCTCTTCCATTAGATTTGAAGGGGGCCACCCCCAACCCCTCCAGCAAGGGCTGGAGGGGATCCAGATTGCACCCTCTAACCCACCACCTGTTCGATCACGCCGAAAATCGGGTGGTGCTTTGCATCATCCATCCAGATGCGGACGGTGTCGCCCTTGGCGAGGAAGGGCGTCACTGGCGCGCCGCTTTGAATGGTTTCGACCATGCGGACTTCGGCGATGCAGCTGTAGCCAAGGCCGCCCGCGCTGACCGGCTTGCCGGGACCACCGTCGGCATCGCGGTTCGACACGGTCCCTGAACCAACAATGGTGCCCGCACAGAGCGCGCGCGTCTTCGCGAGGTGCGCGATCAGCGTGCCGAAATCGAAGGTCATGTCGACACCAGCGTCAGCGCGGCCGAATGGCTTGCCGTTCAAATCAACATTGAGCGCGCCGTGCAGTTTCCCATCCGCCCAACGGTCGCCAAGCGTGGCTGGCGTCACAAAGACAGGCGAAAAGGCACTGGCTGGTTTGGATTGGTAAAAGCCGAATCCCTTGGCGATTTCCGCCGGGATCAGGTTGCGGAGTGATACGTCATTGGTGAGCCCGATCAGGCGGATCGCCGCGAGCGTGTCTTCGCGCGATGCGCCCTGCGCGACATCGCCCGTCACGACGACGACTTCGGCTTCCATGTCGCAGCCCCAGCTTTCATCCGCCAAAGGGATGGGATCGCGCGGCCCCAGAAACCCGTCCGATCCGCCCTGATACACCAGCGGATCATGCCAGAAACTATCGGGCATTTCGGCGGCCCGCGCCTGCCGCACCAGCGCGACATGGTTCACATAGGCCGAGCCATCGGCCCACTGATAGGCGCGCGGCAGCGGTGCCGCCGCCAGCCGCTCGTGGAACCGCCGCATCGGGATCGCTTCATGCGCGAGATCGGTCGCCAGCGCTTCGAGCGACGGCGCGATTGCATCCCAATTGTCGAGCGCCGCCTGCAGCGTCGGGGCAATATGCTGGGCGTCGGCATACCAGGCGAGGTCATCCGACACGACAACCAAGCGGCCATCGCGTCCCGATTTCAAACTAGCGAGTTTCATTAGATTGTCGCTCCCATTGGTGCGGTAAATTCGGAAAGGGGCGCGTCACCGGTATTCACGACTTCGCTTGGTTCAAAGATAATGACTTCGGCTTCGTCGTCACTTGCCGTCCTGTGTTCAACGCCGCGGGGGACAACAATCATTTCACCCGGCCCCAGTTCAACGATGCGGTCACGGAATTCGATGCGGAAGCGGCCCTTCCATACAAGAAAAACTTCTTCAGCATTTTCATGCCGGTGCCATGGGAATGTTCCACATGTCTTGACCAGTCGGATGTCCTGCCCGTTGGCCTGTGCGGCAATACGGGGACGCCAATGCTCGTTGATTACAGAAAATTTTTGGCCAAGTTGAATTGCGTTCATTAGAGCTGACTACTCTGCCAGCGAGCCAGGGTCCACATGCAGCCAGTCTACATGGCGCGGAGCCATCTTTGTTCGCGCCCATTCGTCAAGCATCATTGGTGCAACACGCCTTAATTCGGCATATTGATCGGCCGTGCCGATGTCGCAGGCAAGTTCGAGCCGATGACCGTTGGGATCGAAGAAATAGATCGAGCGGAAAATGCCGTGATAAGTCGGCCCGAGGACATCGACTCCTTCAGCTTCCAGATGGGCTTTCGCCGCTTTCAGGGTTTCGAAATCGGCAACTTGAAACGCGATATGCTGGACCCACTCGGGCGTGTTCGGGTCGCGGCCCATATCGGGCTGCGTCGGCAGCTCGAAAAACGCGATCACATTGCCGCCGCCGCAATCGAGGAAGATGTGCATATAGGGATCATAAGCACCAGTCGACGGCACATGATCCTCCGAAAAGGCGGTCGTGAACCCCATGCCGAGCATGCGCACATACCAGTCCGCCGTCTGCTTGGCATCGCGGCATCGATAGGCGACGTGGTGAATTTTTTTCAGGGTGAAGGGGTGAGTCATTCCGCCACCTCAAGCACACCGCGTTCGATCTGGT
>JAYUQI010000041.1:0-5158 GCA_043756805.1 Sphingomonas sp. | reverse complement strand
GCAATCTGGTCATTGCTGTTCCCATCATCATCGCGATGGCTGTGAAAGTCGTGATCGATCTGCTTTATCTGCTCTGGTCGCTCCGCCTCTATCGCAACTGGACCGGCCACCGCATCGGCGCGGGCGGCGCTTTGCTCGCGGCGGTGATCGAACCCGTGACCTTTCAGTTGCTCCGCCATGTCGGCGCCGCGTGGGGGTGGATCGTGTTCCTCACGGGTCGCCAAGTCTGGGGCGCATCAGCACGCGGCGGCATTACAGCACGGATAGCCAGCGAGCATGACCGCTCGGTCGATACGGGTTGATTGCGCCTGCGCCTGCGCTTCGTTATAGCACCGGCAAGCCCCGGCCCGCGCGCTTATCATGAACGCGTTTGCCGGGGCATTGCACTTTACCGCGCCAGGAACTGCCCCAAGGAACCCAAATATGTCCCGCCGCCGCCAAATCTATGAAGGCAAGGCTAAAATCCTTTATGAAGGGCCCGAGCCGGGCACCCTGATCCAGTATTTCAAGGATGACGCGACCGCCTTCAACGCCCAGAAAAAGGGCACGATCAACGGCAAGGGCGTCCTGAATAACCGCATCAGCGAGCATATTTTCACGCTGCTCGGCAATATCGGCATTCCGCATCATTTCATGCGCCGCCTCAACATGCGCGAGCAGCTGATCCGGCAGGTCGAAATCATCCCCATCGAAGTCGTCATCCGCAATGTCGCGGCGGGCTCAATCTCGACGCGCCTCGGCATTGAGGAAGGAACGCAACTGCCGCGCACGATCATCGAATATTATTACAAAGATGACGCGCTCAACGATCCGATGATCACCGAAGAGCATATCGCCTGCTTCGGCTGGGCAAGTCAGGAAGAAATGCACGACATTGCCGACATGGCGATCCGCGTGAATGACTTCATGAGTGGCTTGTTCGCCGGCATTGGCATCCGCCTTGTCGACTTCAAACTCGAATTCGGCCGCGTCTGGGAAAATGATTTTGGCCGCGTCATCCTTGCCGACGAGATCAGCCCCGATGGCTGCCGCTTGTGGGACATGACGACCAACGAAAAGCTCGACAAGGACCGGTTCCGCCGTGACCTCGGCGGCGAAGTCGAAGCCTATCAGGAAGTGGCACGGCGTCTTGGCCTGATGCCCGACGGTGCCGAAAATGTCGTTCTCGATCTGGAGGCGCAGCGGAAGAAACGCGGGCGGTGACCAAACCATTTCCCGTCGTCGTTAATCGCGGCGGTGGGGCGGCATCCCGCGCAGGCGACGCGCTGGTCAACCATATCGAATCCGCCTTTGCCGCCGTTGGTCTGACCGCTGATGTTCATGTGGTCGATGGTCATGACTTGATTGCCACCATCACGCGTCTTGCCACTCAAGGGTCAGTTGCGATTGGCGGCGGCGATGGCACGCAAGGGTGCGCCGCCGCCATCCTGAGCGCAGCTGGCGCGACACACGCTATCCTGCCGCTCGGCACCCGCAACAATCTCGCGCGCCAGCTCGGCATTCCCCTTGATCTCGAAGGCGCGGTCAGCGTGATCGCGGACGGCCACAGCCGCAAGATCGACGTGTCCGAGGTCAACGGCCAGATATTCGTCAACAATGCCTCGATTGGCCTTTACCCCACACTCGTCAAATTCCGCGAACAGGGCCGCAAGCGCGGCCTGCCCAAATGGGTCGCCAACATTCCCGCCGCGTGGCGCGTGCTGCGCAACGTTGGTCACAGTCGTTACCGCCTCGTCCTCGACCGCGCACCTCAACCGGTCGTCACGCCGCTGCTGTTCATCGGTAACAATGTCTACTCGCTCGACAGCGGCGAAGTCGGCGTGCGTGACGCCATGGACGACGGCAAACTTTCGGTTTTTGCGGTTGCCAAAAATACCCGCTGGGGCCTGATCGGCTTCGCGATCCGCACGTTGCGCGGCCGCAGCGATCCAGTGCGCGATTTCGCTGCCATCGGCACTTGTGAAACACTGACGGTAAATGCGCGACGCCACCGCATTTCGATCGCGCTTGATGGCGAAGTTTTGAAGCTGGCAACGCCCCTGAAATTCAGCATCCGTCCCGGTGCATTGACGGTCTTCGTGCCCGCTTAATTCTTCGTCTTCCAGCCCATGATGATACCGAAAACAAAGGCGGCGACAATCGCGAGGCGGATATTGCCGTCGCCGTCGTTCCAGCCGAAAATCTGTTCGCCAAAGCCGAACAGGCCGATAAACATTGCCAACGCCAATGCGCCCATATCAAAAAACCCTTTGCCGTGCCGGACTTTGCGACCAGGGCGTTCTAATCCGATATGGTCAACAAAGGATGAACCTTGCCCGCCGCGCCTCACACCGGCATAGGGGCGGCCATGAAAGTCCGCATCCATGTTACGCTGAAACTCGGCGTGCTCGACCCGCAAGGGAAAGCTATCCACCACGCCCTCGAGGGGCTCGGCTTTACCGGCATCAGCGATGTGCGTCAGGGCAAGCTGATCGAGCTCGATCTGGATGACGGCACCAGCGATACCGACATCGAGGCGATGTGCACAAAGCTGCTCGCCAACACCGTGATCGAGAACTTCAGAGTCGAGCCGGTATCGCTTGCCGATCCGGCCAGCCAAAACGCATGAAGTCAGCCGTCATCGTCTTCCCCGGATCGAACTGCGACCGCGACCTTGCCGTCGCTTTCCGCGACATCGGCGGCGAGGCGCCCGCGATGGTCTGGCATCAGGAAACCGAACTGCCCGATGGCCTTGATGTCATCGGCGTTCCCGGCGGTTTTTCCTATGGCGATTACCTCCGCTCGGGCGCGATGGCAGCGCGATCACCCATCATGCGGGCCGTGATCGATGCCGCTGCGCAAGGCCGCACCGTGATGGGCATCTGCAACGGCTTTCAGGTGCTGACCGAAGCGGGCCTTCTGCCCGGCGCACTGATGCGCAATGCGGGCATCAAGTTTGTGGGTCGCGATGTCGCGCTGACCGTCAGCAACAGCCAGACTGCCTTCACGGCACGCTATGACGCCGAGGAGCGCGTCACTTTCCCCGTCGCGCATCATGACGGCAATTATTTCGCCGACGATGCAACGCTCGACCGGCTTGAGGGGGAAGGCCGCGTTGTGTTTCGCTACGCTGAAGCCGTGAACGGCAGCGCGCGGGGCATTGCCGGGATCATCAACGACACAGGCAATGTCCTCGGCATGATGCCGCACCCCGAACGCATGATCGAACCCGCGCACGGCGGCAATGACGGGCGGCGGATGTTTGAAGGATTACTGGCGGCTTAAATCTTGGCACTGAACGGCGTAAAGTCTGTGCGCTCGTCAAACACATCAACACCTTCCTTGCGCTTCAGATAGCCAACAACCGCATAGGTTACGGGTGTCAGCAAAACTTCCCACAGCACTTTCAGCGCCCAATTGGTGACCATCACCGTCAGCACGGCGTCGTTGGTCCAGCCCGATGCCCCCCAGAAAGCGAGCGGATAGAACAGCAAGCTATCCACGCCCTGCCCGAACACCGTCGAACTGATTGTTCGCGTCCACAGATAGCGCCCTTGCGTTAGCACCTTGAGCTTTGCCAGCACGATCGAGTTAACAAACTCGCCCGCCCAGAAAGCAACGACCGAAGCAAAGACGATCCGCGGCACTTGCCCGAACACCGCTTCATAAGCGGGTTGATTGGTCCACCCCTCGGCGGGGGGCAAGCTGACCACCACCCACGACATGAACGCCATGAAGATCAGCGCGGCAAACCCCGCCCAGATGCACCGCCGCGCGCGGGCGTAGCCATAAACTTCGGTCAGCACATCGCCGATGACATAGCCAAGCGGGAAAAACAGAATGCCCGCGCCAAATGTATAGCCCCACAAGCTGGCCAGCTTCGCCGCGCCGATGACGTTCGAAAGCAACAGGATCGCAACAAACGCCGCCATCACAAAATCAAAATATCGAAACCCGTCGCGTCCGACCGCGTCGGCGCTGACATGCTTTGGTGCGGACCCTTCGTTCATAGACTTGGAGCCTAGCCATATTTCAGGCAAAGGCACAAGGGACGCGCCCGTAGCTCAGTTGGATAGAGCACGAGACTTCTAATCTTGAGGCCACAGGTTCGACTCCTGTCGGGCGCGCCACACAGTCTAGTGCCGTGAGGGATTTGTCAGTTGCTGCCAAATCCGCTCCCAAATCGGCGCAGTTCCGCGCCAATTTCCAAACTTGCAAAGTGACTTGAGGACCGCAGACTTCTGGAAGACGGCCAAACAACCCCACTTTGCCCATAAGTCTGCAGGGGCCCAAAAAGCGTCACCAGATCTGTCCGAGCGATACGCGTTGATGCGGTCTTCGTAATAGGGTTGTGTCGGGCTAGCGCTTGAACCCGAGGGCCGTGCGTTGCGCTTTCCAGCACAACGGGAGCGTGGTGCTGCGCAACAGACTGCGCGCGGTTAGATCCGTTGGTTGCCGGCCTTCGGTAATGGCAACAACGATATCGGGTGCAAGCCAGGCGAACCGGGCCTGGCGGCGGAGCTTTCTAATATCCTGTTCGTCGCTTGCAGTTGCCAAAGCATCGCGCGCGCGGTGCGAAGCGATGATGAGTTCGACCAGCTTTTCATCCACGACGGCCCGGCCAAGGTTCTGCGGTGGAAAGATCATACGCAGTTCTTGGCCGAGATTCTTGATCGTCGGCGCAAGGTCGATTGGTATGCGATCGTTGAGGGGAGGGGTTAAAATGCCACAAATGCGGGCGGCGGCTGCACCGGAAATTGATGCGTCGATACGGTGCTCTAACACCCGAATGCCGAGGTCTAATTCTTTAAGCATGTCACGCTGGACGTAGGTCTTGCCATCGCGAAGCATCGTTGCGCGAAGGCGCGCGGCGCGCCTTGCCTCATGGCTTTGTATGGCACTGAGCGTTTCATGATCGATCCAACGATCGGTGTGTTCGATAAGATCGGCGACCTGCATGACTACAGCTCTTTCGATCTGCGTTGCCGGGATACGCCAAACAGGCGATTCTTGACTGCCGTCTGCGCGCGGAATGCCATTCGAGACATAGTAGCGATACCGCTTCGTGCCTTTGTTGGCTTGGCGGGGCGTCAGCGGTCGGTCGAGACCATCACGGATCATGCCGGTAAACAGCGAGCTGTGCTTTGCATATTCTTGGCGGCTGTGCCGGACACGATTG
>JAYUQI010000040.1:0-5180 GCA_043756805.1 Sphingomonas sp. | reverse complement strand
TTTGTGATGGACCGCAGTGCTGAGCTTGTCGAAGCACGGTTAATGTGAACCGTCCTTCGACAGGCTCAGGACTACGGGTCAATCCGCCAGCGCTGCCTTCAAGTCATCGCGGATCCGGATCAACGCGGGCACAATGTCGGGCGATGGCGCAGGCACGGCCGCCGGTGCAGCGCCGCCGCTTTTCAACAATCCCTGCACGCCCTTGATCGTGTAGCCGTCGCGGTTCAGCGCCTGATCAATGCGTCGTACCAGCGCGACGTCGTCGGGCCGGTAATAGCGGCGGTTGCCGGCGCGGGTCAGCGGGCGAAGCTGCGGGAAGCGGGTTTCCCAGTAACGCAGGATATGCTGCGGCAGGCCGAGTTCGGCGGAAAGCTCGCCGATGGTGCGGAAGGCGCCTGCGCTTTTGGGTTCAGTCAATCGACGCGCTCTCTAGCGGCCCTTGACGATGCGTTCGCGCATGGTCTGGCTCGCGCGGAAGGTCAGCACGCGGCGCGGCGCGATGGGCACTTCCACGCCGGTTTTGGGATTGCGCCCGATCCGCCCGCTCTTGTCGCGCAGGACAAAGCTGCCGAAGCCCGAAACCTTGACGTTTTCGCCCTTCGACAGCGCCTCCGACATTGAATCAAGGATGTCTTCGACAAGCCCCGACGAGTCGGCGCGCGACAGGCCAATCTGGCGGTGCAGCTTTTCGGTAAGATCCGCGCGGGTTAGTGTGCCGGTATCGGCCATGAGCTATTCCCCGTAAGTCATTCTAGCGACATATCTTATCGCAACTGACGGGTAAATCAATCGATGGTTACCAGCGGATCGCGGCAGCGCCCCACGTAAAGCCACCGCCCATCGCTTCCAGGACAACGAGATCGCCCGGTTTGATGCGGCCATCGCGCACTGCGACGTCAAGCGCGAGCGGCACTGATGCCGCCGACGTATTGGCGTGCTGATCAACCGTGACGACGACTTTGGCCGGATCGAGGCCGAGCTTGCGCGCGGTGGCATCAAGGATTCGGGCATTCGCCTGATGCGGGACGACCCAGTCGACGTCAGCCGCCGTCAGCCCTGCTGCATCGAGTGTTTCGGTGAGAACGCTAGCGAGATTGGTGACCGCGTGCTTGAAGACTGCCGGGCCTTCCATGCGGACTTTGCCAACCGTGCCGGTGGTCGAGGGACCGCCGTCGACATACAGCAGCTGGTTGTGGCGGCCATCGGCATGGAGGCGCGCGGCAAGGACACCGCGCCCGTCTTCGACGCCGCTCAGGACAATCGCACCCGCGCCATCGCCGAACAAGACACAGGTGCCGCGATCTTCCCAGTCGAGAATACGGCTGAATGTTTCCGAGCCGATAACCAGCGCTGTGCGCGCCGAGCCCGCGCGGATCATGCTTTCGGCGACCGAAAGCGCATAGAGAAAGCCCGAGCAGACCGCCGCCACGTCGAACGCGACACAATCATTGATGCCGAGCATCGCCTGAACTTTGGTCGCGCTGGACGGGAAGGTCTGGTCGGGCGTCGCTGTCGCAAGGACGATGAGGTCAATGGATGCGGCGTCGAGACCGGCAGCATCAAGTGCATTGCGCGCGGCATCAGCAGCAAGCGTTGCTGTCGTTTCGCCCTCGCCCGCAATATAACGCGCGCGAATCCCGGTGCGCTCGACAATCCATTCGTCCGACGTGTCGACGGTTTCGGCAAGTTCGGCATTCGAGACGCGGCGGGCGGGGAGCGCCGATCCGGTGCCGAGAATGGCCGCCCGCTTCATTTCGCCGTGGCCGCGCTCAAGGATCGGTGCCCGGCGAATTGCTCGAGGTCTTCGGTGATGCGGCGCGTGATGTCGTTGGCGACGAGTTTGGCCGCGACACCAATGGCATTGGCAATGCCCTTTGCATTGGCCGAGCCGTGGCTTTTGACGACGACGCCGTTGAGGCCGAGGAAGACCGCGCCATTATGATTGTTCGGGTCGAGATGGTGGCGCATCAACTCGGTTGCAGGCCGCGAGACGAGAAAGCCGAATTTCGAGCGGATCGAGCTGGTAAAAGCACGGCGGAGCAGGTCGGTCACGAAGCGCGCGGTGCCTTCCATCGTTTTCAGCGAGATATTGCCTGTGAAGCCGTCGCAAACCACAACGTCGGTCAGGCCGCGCGAAATCTTGTCGCCTTCGATAAAGCCCTGAAAACGCATGTGCAGTTCGGGTGCGGCGCGCAGCTGGGCCGCGGCATCACGGATTTCGTCCGTTCCCTTTTGCTCTTCGGAGCCGATATTGAGCAGCGAGACGCGCGGGCGGGCAATGCCGAGCGCAGTGCGTGAATAGGCCGCGCCCATGACGGCAAATTCGATCAGGTTGCGGGTGTCGCATTCGGTATTCGCGCCAAGATCGAGCATGACAAAATCATTGTCGCCAAGGCTGGGGAGGAGAGCCGCGAGCGCAGGGCGGTCAATCCCCGGCATCGTGCGCAGCGCAATTTTGGACATGGCCATCAACGCGCCCGTGTTGCCCGATGAAACAGCGGCACCGGCCTGACCCGATTTCACGGCATTGATCGCAAGGCCCATCGAGGTCGTCTTGGCGCGGCGGATCGCTTGCGACGGTTTTTCGCTGCCGTCGATCACGTCGGGGGCATGGATGATTTCGGACGCTGCCGACAAATTTGGATGGTTTTTCAAGCCTGCACGGATCGCAGACTCATCGCCGACCAGAAGAAATGTGAGCCCTGGCCATTGACGCCGCGCATCGGCGACGCCTGCAAGCATTGCTGTCAGCCCTTCGTCACCACCCATCGCGTCGATGGCGAGCCGTGGGCTTTCAGTCACGCGCGCGGCCTCCCCGTTTGTCGCTGGATTAGCCTGCGACCGCGAGGATCTCACGTCCGTTATAATGGCCGCATGCGCTGCACAGGTTGTGCGGACGCTTCAGTTCGCCACAATTGGGGCATTCCTGAAACGACGCAACAGTCAGCGAATCGTGCGAACTGCGCATGTTGCGCTTCGACGGGGTGGTTTTTCTTTTTGGAACGGCCATTTCGGCACCTGTCTCACTTCAAACAATAGGAATAAGCGGACAGCAACGCCCGACTGCGAGCGCGCGCTATACCGATTCTGACGCCGGTTGCAAGGTGAAGCACTGCGTGGCAGGCTGCGACTGGAAACCACAAGGGGCGTTTGATGATATTGCCGATTACACTGACGGCGGCGGGGGCCGCTGCGCTTATCAATCTTTGGCTCGCCATCCGCGTGGGGCAAAAGCGGATTGCGGGCAAGGTTTCGATTGGCGACGGCGGCCATCCGCCACTGATTGCGCGGATGCGGGCGCACGCCAATTTTACCGAATATACGCCCTATTTCCTGATTCTTGTCGCGCTGATCGAAATGGCGTCGGGCACATCGACCTGGCTGTGGCTGGTGGTCGGCCTCTATCTGTTGGCGCGGGTCGCGCATGGCATTGGCATGGATATGGTCGAGGGGCAGAGCAAGTTGCGCGGGATCGGCATATTGGTGACGATGCTGACATTGGTCGGCCTCGCCATTTATGCGCTCACCATTCCCTATTTTACGACGGCGAAAGTGACGGCAACCGAAGTCATTCAGGCGGGCTAGAGTTTGATGACATCAGGTTGACTTTCAAAGTGCCGTCACCCCCGCGAAGGCGGGGGTCCAACGCCCGAGGCTCGATAGTGGGCGTTGGATTCCCGCCTTCGCGGGAATGACGAGAGATATAGATAAACCGGATGTCATCAAGCTCTAAGGCGCGCTTTTGTGCGGCCTTGCTTCGGCGAGGATCAGCGCGAACTGGTCGGCTGCATCGGTCCATTCGGCCAGTGGCGTCCAGCCCCCCGCACGGAGCAACAAGCGAGCGTCGCGGGGCCCGTATTTATGGCTGTTCTCGGTGTGGATGGTGTCACCGGCGGCCATCGCAAACGTCTCGTCTTCTACCTTAAAGCGAACATCGCGCGTCGCTTCGAGGTGCATTTCGATGCGGGCGTAACTGTCGTTCCAGCGCGCGACATGCGCAAAAGCATCGAGCGGAATAGTGCCGTCAAGCTCGCGATTGATGCGCACCAGCAGATTGAGATTGAACCGCGCGGTCACGCCTGCGGCATCGTCATAGGCGCGGACCAGTATCTCGACATCTTTCACCCGGTCCATGCCGATCAGCAGCATCGCGCCGGTGCCCAGCGTGTCGCGCATCCGGCGGAGCAGATCGACCGAGGTGCGCGCGATCAGATTGCCGATGGTCGAACCCGGAAAGAAACCCAGCTTGGGCAAGGTGCTGACGGCGTCGGGCAGCGCGACGGCGTGCATGAAATCGGCTTCGACAGGATGGATCGCAAGCCCGGGAAATTCGCAGGCAAGGTCGGTGGCCGATGCGCGAAGGAAATCGCCCGAGATGTCGATGGGGACATAGGCCGAGGGAGCGACGGCGCGCAGAAGATGCGGGGTTTTGGTTGATGATCCCGACCCGAATTCGACGACCGCGCGATTTCGGCCGACTAACGTGGCGACATCGCCGCAATGCGTTGCAAGCAGCGCCGTCTCGACGCGGGTCGGGTAATATTCGGGAAGCGCAGTGATCGCTTCGAACAATTCCGAACCGGCGCGATCATAGAACCAGCGGGCCGGGATGGCGCGCCGATGGCCACGCAATCCGGCAAGGACGTCAGCGCGGAAAGCGGGATCGACCGCAATGTCGGGCGCGTCGTGAAGCAACATCAGCGGTCTTTCGCCAGTCGCAGCCCGCTGAATTGCCAGCGCGCCGTGGGCGGAAAGAAATTGCGCGTGGTCAGGCGCGAAGTGCCGGGCGGTGTTGCGTGGCTCGATCCGCGCAGGACCATCTGGCCGCTCATGAATTTGCCGTTATATTCGCCGACCGCGCCGCGAGCGGGCTGATAGCCGGGATAGGGGAGATAGGCTGAGCTCGTCCATTGCCAGACCTGACCGTAAACATCGCTTAAGTGCGACGCTGACGCTTCCCACTCAAATTCGGTCGGTAGCCGCGCTTCCGCCCAGCGCGCATAGGCATCAGCTTCATAATGACTGATGTGCGAAACGGGCGCAGCCGGATTGCGCGGGTGGAGGCCGTCGAGGCCAAAGGCGTTGCTGTCGCGCCAGTAGAGCGGCGCGGTGATGTCGTCGCGTTGCGCCCAGGCCCAGCCTTCGGACAACCAGAGTTCGGGCCGTGCATAGCCGCGCCA
>JAYUQI010000039.1:0-5191 GCA_043756805.1 Sphingomonas sp. | reverse complement strand
GGGCGCGTCGTGTCCAGCGTCTTTGTTATAATAATGTTTGAGCGCGTAAGCCGTAAGCCGCGATAGCTCGTCGGTCAGACCGAGCGTTGCCAGCCGCTGAAAACTTCCGATGCGGATATGGCCGTGGTTAAGGCGGACCATGACAGCCGAACGGGTGGGGGACGGCTCATCGCCGCGATGCAGCGCCTCGCCGGTTTCGATCAGCGAGAAGGTGCGCGACGTTTCGACGCCCAACGCTTCGAGCATTTCAGTCGCAAGAATTTCACGAACGCCACCTTTCAGCGTCAGGCGTCCGTCGCCGAAACGGCTGTAGGGCGTCTGGCCCGATCCCTTTGTGCCCAAGTCCATCAGGCGACCGTTGGCATCGCGCATCTGGGCGAAAAGAAAGCCGCGACCGTCGCCGATGTCAGGATTGTAAACACGGAACTGGTGGCCGTGATAGCGCAGGGCCAGCGGCTCAGGGAGACTGCCGGGGAGTGGCATGAACTTCCCGAAATGTGTGATCCACGTGTCGTCTGTGAGATGCGCCAGACCGACCTCAGCCGCTGCGCCGTCGTGCCGCCAGCGTAGGATATGGTCGGGAAACACTGCCGCCTGAACGGGATCCGCGATAAAGTCAGCGATCTCATGGATCGCATTTGCTGGTGTGAATGGTTGCGCGTTTGAAATCATGCCGCGATATGGACGGACGAAGGGGAGCGATCAACTGTGCCTTATGTCGATAGCTATTGGTGGTCGAACGACGGCTTGCGGTTGCATTACCGGGACTATGCGGGGCGCAGTGATCGCCCGCCGATTCTTTGTTTTCCCGGTCTGACGCGCAACGCACGCGACTTTGAGGGTGTTGCAGCGCGGCTCGCTCCTGAGTGGCGCATCATTGCCGTTGATTTTCGCGGGCGTGGCGAAAGCGCTTATGCCAAGGATGCGATGACCTATGTTCCGCTGACGTACGCGCAGGATGTTCTGCTTCTTCTTTCAGAATTGAAGATTGACCGGTTCGTGGCGTTTGGGACGTCGCTGGGCGGGATCGTCACGATGCTGCTCGCAGCCACTGGGCGGGCCACGCTGGCCGGCGCACTCCTCAATGACATCGGGCCGCAGATCGAACGTGACGGGCTCGACCGTATCAAGAATTTTGTCGGTCGTTCGGTTTCGTGGCCGACATGGATTCATGCCGCGCGTGCATTGAGCGAGGCAAACGCCACTGTGTTTCCGAGCTATGTCCTTGAGGACTGGTTGCGGATGGCCAAACGCATGTATCGCCTGACCCCAACAGGCCGGATTGTGCCCGATTATGACAAGAATATTGCCGAGCCTTTCCGTTTGCCGGGAGGAGAGGCGGGTGTTGACCTGTGGCCCGCGCTTGATGCGCTTGCCGATGTGCCGACACTGATCGTTCGCGGCGCACTGTCTGATTTGCTGAGCGACAATACGGCGAACGCAATGGTGACGCGGTTGAAGATGGCGTCGCGGATCACAGTGGCCGGGGCGGGGCATGCACCGACGCTCGACGAGCCTGAAGCCATCGATGCAATTGATGCTTTACTGGCGCGGGTTGTCGTTTGAGCAACCTGCATATCCTGCATTGCCACTCGACCTTTTCGCTGGGCGGAAAGGAAGCGCGCGCAGTTCGTCTGATGAATGCTTTTGGCGATGCCGCGCGTCATACGGTCCTGAGTGCCGTGCCCGATGCACTTGGCGCGCGCGACGCGATTGATCCGCGAATTGTCGTGGACTTTCCGTCGCGGGCGCCAAGCCTCGAGGGGAAACCGGCGCTGGCGCGATACCGGACGCTGGCGGGATATATGCAGCGGTTTGACCTCATCCTCACCTATAACTGGGGCGCGATGGATGCGGTCATGACGCGGCGGATGTTTCCAAAAGATCTGCCACCGCTGGTCCATCATGAGGACGGGTTCAACGCTGACGAGAGCGAAATGCTGAAGACCAAGCGCAATCTGTTCCGGCGGCTGGGATTGCCTGCGGCGCATGCCCTCGTCGTGCCGTCGCAGCGGCTTGAGGCGATTGCGTTTGATATCTGGAAACAGCCCAAGGCGCGGGTCCACCGGATCGCCAACGGGATTGATGTTAAGTCATATCGGTCAAAACCGACGGCGAGCATAACGGGCCTGCGCAAGAAACCGGGTGAGGTGGTGATCGGAACGCTGGCGGGTCTGCGCGGTGTCAAGAATTTGCCGAAGCTGGTGCGGGCGGCGGCATCGGTTCCCAACAGTCGTTTGGTGATTGTCGGCGAAGGGCCCGAGCGCGACGCGATTCGCACTGAGGCTGCGCGAATTGGTTATGCGGATCGATTGATCATGCCGGGATTCATGGCGGGGCCGCATCGATATATCGGCCATTTTGATATTTTTGCCCTGTCGTCGGACAGCGAGCAGTTTCCGATTTCACTGGTAGAGGCAATGGCCGCGGGGTTACCGGTCGTCGCAACCGACGTCGGCGATGTCGTGAACATCGTGTCGAAAGAAAATGCCCCATTTGTCATTAATGTGAAGGACGAAGTGGCATTTCGATCGGCGCTTGTCCGGATGGCGGGGGATGTAAATCTGCGCGCGGCACTGGGTGTCACCAACCAGGCAAAGGCCAAGGCACAATATGATGAAGCCGCGATGATTGCTGCTTATAAAGTGCTTTACGAAAATGCGGTGGATTGGCCGGGAGCGCTTGGCGAAAGTTGAAGCAATTTGCGCGGGACCGGTTTATGGTCATCGTGCGAGGGGCAAGGAGCAACCGGGTTGTTTAAGGGTTTGAAGCCGATCCTGTATCAGGGTCGTGAAGTGTGGCCGTTGATCGAGGGCGGCAAAGGGGTTTCGGCGACCAATCATGCGAGTGCTGGTGCGTGGGCGCTGGCAGGCGGGATCGGCACGGTCAGCGCGGTCAATGCCGACAGCTATGACCCCACGGGCAAGATCGTGCCACAGGTCTATGCCGAGCGAACGCGCAAAGAACGCCACGAAACGCTGATCAAATATGCCATCGACGGCGCCGTCGAGCAGGTCAAACGCGCGTATGATATTTCGAATGGCAAGGGCGCGATCAACATCAATGTCCTGTGGGAAATGGGCGGCGCGCAGCCGATTTTGCATGGTGTGCTCGAGCGGACCAAGGGGCTGGTCTCGGGCGTCACCTGTGGCGCGGGGATGCCGTATAAGCTGAGTGAAATCGCGAGCAGCTATGGCGTGTCCTACCTGCCGATCATCAGTTCGGCGCGGGCTTTTCGCGCGCTGTGGAAACGGGCCTATTCGAAGGCGGCGGACTATCTTTCGGCAGTTGTGTATGAAGACCCGTGGCTGGCGGGCGGGCATAATGGGCTGTCGAATGCCGAAGATCCGCGGAAGCCCGAAGATCCCTATCCGCGGGTCAAAGCCTTGCGCGACACGATGCGCGAGGGGGGTATTTCCGATTCGACGCCGATTGTTATGGCAGGTGGCGTATGGGCGCTGCGCGAATGGGACAACTGGGTGGACAATCCCGAGTTGGGGCAGATTGCATTCCAGTTCGGGACGCGGCCGTTGCTCACCAAGGAGAGCCCGATCCCCGATGGCTGGAAAGAGCGGCTCATGATGCTCGAGGAAGGCGATGTACTGCTCCACAAATTCTCGCCGACGGGATTTTATTCAAGCGCGGTGCGAACGCCGTTCCTGCGCAATCTCGAAGCGCGGTCGGAGCGGCAGATTGCATTTTCGGGTGAGAGTGTTGGCGATCATACGCATCAGCTTGACGTTGGCGTGAAAGGCAAGAACTTCTGGGTAACACGCGGCGATCTGCTCCGCGCGCGCGAATGGTATGGCCTTGGCTATACTGATGCGTTGAAGACGCCCGACAATACGCTGGTGTTCGTCACGCTGCCCGAAAAAGCGACGATCCGCAAGGATCAGGCCGATTGCATGGGTTGCCTGTCGCACTGTGGTTTCTCCTCGTGGAAGGACCATGATGATTACACGACCGGCTATCTCGCCGACCCGCGCAGTTTTTGCATTCAGAAGACATTGCAGGACATTGCCCACGGCGCGCCGGTGGACGACAATCTGATGTTTGCCGGGCACTCTGCGTTTCGGTTCAAGAAAGATCCGTTTTATTCAAACGGGTTCGTGCCGACCGTCAAGCAGCTGGTCGACCGGATTTTGACGGGAGATTGATCCGCTAATCGAAATCCCAGCCACGTTCGCCGTGGCTGCTGATGTCGAGGCCGTCATGTTCGGCTTCGTCGTCGACGCGCATTGGGATGACCATCGACACCATCAGCGCAATGATCGCAGTGAGCGCTGCGGTCCAGAGGATCGTGACGCCGACGGCGACACCCTGTGCGGCGAACTGACGACCGAGAGTCACGCCTTCGTCAAAGCCGGGGCCGCCGAACGCGGAGAGGACAAAAAGCGGAAAAAGCAGGCTGCCCACGATGCCGCCAACGCCGTGAACCGCAAAGACATCAAGCGAATCGTCAATCTTGAATGATTGTTTGACGAGCAGGACAGCGGCGAAAGCGGCGATACTGCCGATACTGCCGAGCAGGATCGCGCCCACTGGGCCGATGAATCCGGCGGCAGGCGTTACGGTCGCGAGGCCCGCGATGGCCCCCGTGACGAGGCCGATCGAGGTTGATTTGCCGATCTTGATTCGTTCGACAAGGATCCAGACCAGCCCTGCCGCGCAGGCCGCGAGATGCGTGTTCATAATGGCACCCGCAGCATCTGCGCCTGCCGCAAGCGAGGAGCCACCATTGAACCCAAACCAGCCGACCCAGAGCAGACCTGCGCCCACCATCGTCAGCGCCGGGCTATGGGGCAGGATGGGCTTGGCAAAGGATTTGCGTTTGCCAAGCAGGAGAGCGACAATGAGCGCAGCAATCCCCGCCGTCGTATGCACGACGATCCCGCCGGCAAAATCGAGCGCCCCCTGCTCCGCCAGCCACCCGCCGCCCCAGATCCAGCGCGCAACGGGCACATAAACAAGCAGCGACCACAATGCGGTAAACGCGACCACCCAGCCGAAGCGGACGCGCTCGACGAAAGAACCGACGATCAGCGCGGGCGTAATGACGGCAAATGTCATTTGAAAGAGCGCGAAAACGCCTTCTGAAATTGTCGTGCCGTCACGCACCTCGGCGAGATTGGCGAGACCAAGATTGCCAAGGCCACCCAGCCACGCGCTACCCTCGCCAAACGTCAGGCTG
>JAYUQI010000038.1:0-5225 GCA_043756805.1 Sphingomonas sp. | reverse complement strand
CTCGGCGCCCAGAACCAGCGCGTTCTTTGCTTCGTTGAAAGAATCCGACAGTGCCATTTTTGCTTCACCGGCCAAGCCAATCCGCCAGAAGCCCGCTTCGGCGATCTCCTCGAGCGCGCGCGCCAGATTGACCACGCGGACCCACGGCACCAGCTCGAGCGCGCCCGATGCCGCGCGCGCCAGCGCCCCTGATTCAGGGGGGGCGTGGCGATCCTGCGTGACAATGCCGAGTGCGTTAAACGCTGCGGCGGAACGAAGCACAGCACCAACATTGTGGGGATCGGTCACCTGATCGAGCACAATCAGCGGGCGGCGGTCATCGGCCCCGTGCGCCAGAAGATCGCCGAGCCACATGTCTTCCAATGGATCGACTTCAATGACCAGCCCCTGGTGCGGTGCGTCGCTGGGCACCATGCGGCCGAGATCGGCCACATCGGCAAAAACGACAGGCAATACCGGCGGCAGGTTCAGCGGGGTCACTGCCTCGCGCGTGCCCCACAGCTTGCGGACTTGCCGTTCCGGGTTGGCCAATGCGGCGATAACGGCGTGTCGGCCCCAAAAGCGGATGCGCCCGCCCAAGGCTTGCGATGGTCTGTGTCCTCGTCTCATCCCGCCCCTTTCGCGCGCATCGCGTTTTCAAACAACCCCGCGCGTTGACAGGCAGCCCCGCGTTCGTCATTAGCCCGCCCTTCGCTGGAAGCGCCTGGACAGGTGGCCGAGTGGTTAAAGGCGGCAGACTGTAAATCTGCTCACGCAAGTGTACGCTGGTTCGAATCCAGCCCTGTCCACCATTTCCTTATCCGATGGCTTTCTGCGGCCGGTGCGGCGATCGCGTCTGATGCATCGCCCGTCAGGCAGCTGACTATCGAGCCGCTTGTATCGATGGCGTCGCGCAAATCGGCTTGGCCTGGCCCGACCGTATTGAAACACAAATGATCAGGCACGCGTATGGCGCACTTGCTCCGGCTGCATCGCTAACGTAAAGGCGCTGCGCAACGCGGGCGTTGTGTAATGGTAAGACCCTAGCCTTCCAAGCTAGAGACGCGGGTTCGATTCCCGCCGCCCGCTCCAGCGCGTTTCGGGAGAAAATAGCGAAGCTATTTGCACCGCGAAATGCGCTCGGCCAGCGGTGCTTGCACCGACTGACGGCGGCGGCTTTGCCGACCGCCACGACGCATTCTGCTTACCGCTCGATATCGGGATTATTCTCTTCGGCTCTTGCCTTAGCCTCAGCGCGCGCGGCGCGCATCTGCTGCTGCCAGCACCCGGTCCAGCCGCCCGGTCCACTCGCCGAACAGCTTCCTGTGCCCGTCCGGGCGCCTGCGCTCAACGTTTGTTCAGCGCGCGCGCCCCAGGCCTGATTCTGCGGCGCGATCACGCCCGAATTGCGGAACTGCTTGGGGATGCGATAGCGCTCATTTTCAGGCGCGCGGACGCAGATGGTGTCGGTCGGGCATTTATCCTCGCCGAAAATCGTCAGGATGCGCTCATTGTCAATTTGCGCCGTGGCAGGCGTGGACAGCGCGAGTGGCGCAAGAGCGAACAAAGCTAGGGCAATACGCATAACGAGTGTGTGGCCTTTCGGATATGAACCCACGATTGCCCGATTAGATCCGCTTCGACAGCGCAATGGCCGCGCGGCAGCCAAAGCGTATGGCTGCGGACATGACCGGAAAGGCGGGCGCGCCTTCGGCACCGGCGGCCAGCGCAATTTCCTTGTGCTCGACTTCCTCGGCCTGAAAATCGGCAACTGCGGCTGACAGCTCGGGATCCGAGTCGCCGATTTCGACAAGCTGCTCGCCATAATGGCGGTCAATCTCGGTCTCGACGGCAACAGTGCACGCCATTGCTGCTTCGGGGCCGATCAGCGCGGTCGCCATGCCCAGCCCATAGCCAGCGATATTCCAGAACGGCGCCAGCAATGTCGGCCGCACGCGGCGCTCTGTGATCATCCGATCGAACGTCTGGCGGTGCCGTTCTTCCTGCGCTGCCATGCGGGCAATCTCGCGCGCGGCGGGCGAGCGCGCGTTCATGATCGCCAGCTGCCCGGCGTAAATCCGTGTTGCGCCATATTCACCCGCCTGGTTGACGCGGATCATGGATTCAATGTCACTATTCATTTCGCGCTCCTCAGCATCGCCAATATGGCAACGCCACCCGCAATTGAGAAGAGCGCGTTGAAGCCCGCCAGCGAGATTCCGGCAAATGTCCACTGCGGGACGTCGCAACGGACCAGCGGCGCACGCATGATGTCTGCAAGGCTTCCACCTTGGGACGTGTTGGTGCAGGCGGTCAGCCCCTCCCACCAGCCATATTCAACGCCGGCATGAAACACCCCGATGCCGCCTGAGACAATGATCACGATGGCGGCAAGCAGAACAAGGATCGCGCGCACCGGGGGCTTGAGGAAAAACGCCAGGATCGAAATCCCGATTGCTGCTTCATGCGGCCAGCGCTGCCAGTAGCACATCTCGCACGGATAAAGACCGCCGATATATTGCGAGCCCAGCGCGCCCGCCATCAGCGCGGCGGGAACGGCGAGCGCGAGGATGTTGGCGCGGGTGAGGCCGATCATTGAATAAATCCTATTTCGTCATTCCCGCGAAGGCGGGAATCCAACGCCAGAACGTCGATGTTAGGCGTTGGACCCCCGCCTACGCGGGGGTGACGGGTTTTTTGTAAGAGCATCACTATCAACGGCGCGCTGCCACCTGTGGTGCTGCCGGCGTCTTCGCGAGCCGGGCAATCGTGTCGAGCGCATAATTCAACTGGAAGTCTGTCACGCCCTTGGCTTTCAGTTGTTCGGCAGTTGCCGTGAACCGCGGATCGGGCTTGGTGTCATCCTCGAGCACTGAATTGTCGACCTTGGCTTCGTTGATCAGATGCTTGCGCAAATCAGCTTCGCGGAAACGCGGGCGGCTCTTATAGTCCGGGTCGCTCAGCTGCGGCACATTGATGTCGGGCTCGATCCCGCCTTCCTGAACGCTGCGGCCCGACGGCGTGTAATAACGGGCGGTCGTCAGGCGCAGCGCGGTCGTGTCGTCAAGCTGGAGCAGCGTCTGCACCGATCCCTTGCCGAAACTGCGCTCACCCATGACGAGGCCACGGTGGTGATCCTGAAGCGCACCCGCGACGATTTCTGCGGCCGATGCCGATCCCGCATCGATCAGGACGACAATGGGCAGGCCGTGGGCGTAATCGCCCTTCTTCGCAAAATAGCGTTCGGTATCGCGCTTGTCGCGACCGCGCTGCGAGACGATCTCGCCATTATCGATAAAGGCATCCGAAATCTCGACAGCTTCGTCGAGCAAGCCACCGGGGTTTGACCGCAAATCTACGACATAGCCCAGCGGCTGCTTGCCCAGTGCTTTGTCGATGCCCATCAGCGCTGCGCGGACGTTTGCGCCGGTCCCCTTCGAAAAACCATTGATGTTGATATAGCCGACCTGGCCCTTCACTTCCCATTTGACGGGCTTGAGGTCGATGACTTCGCGAGTCAGCGTCACGTCGAACGGCTTGTCGCGGCCGGCGCGGACGAGCGTCAGCTTGATCGACGTGCCCGGCTTGCCGCGCATCTGGTCGACGGCTTCGTCGAGTGTGCCGCCGAAAATCAGGTTGCCGTCAAGGTGTGTGATATAGTCACCCGCCTTGATCCCCGCGCGGAAACCGGGGCTGTCTTCGGTCGGCGCGATTACCTTGACCGCGCCGTCTTCCATCGTGACCGTCAGGCCAAGACCGCCGTAATTGCCGTCGGTCTGGATACGCATCTGATTGAAATCGCGCGTATCGAGATAGGATGAATGCGGGTCGAGACTGGCCAGCATCCCGTCAATCGCGCCCTTGATCAGCTTCTTGTCGTCGACTTTTTCGACATAATCGGCGCGGACGCGTTCATAGACTGAAAGGAACGCATCCATTTCGGGGAAAGCGGAGACGTCCGCAGCCGCCAATCCCGCCGTTGCCGCAGGAAGCAACGCAATGGCAGACACAGTAAGCAGCGGACGGAAGCGTAGTTTCGGCATGGCTATTCCTAAATTTGCATGCAGCATATCGTGAAACGAGGGGCGAACGCTAGTCCCGCTGGTTAACCGACGAGCCGCGCAATATCGACCGGTTGCCCGCCGCGCCTCAGCTCGACGGTAACGGTCGGGCGCGCGGGGCCTGCGCGGCCGATCGGTGAGCCCTGATCGAGCGTGTCGCCGACTTTTACGTCCAGCGCGGCAAGGCTGGTGATCAGCGTGGTCCAGCCGCGACCATGATCGATGATGACGATGTTGCCAAAGCCGCGATACGGCCCGGCAAAGGCAACGCGGCCGCCGGTCGGCGCAACAACCTGAGCAGACGGTTGCGTGGCGATGGTTAGCCCGCGCGCGCGGACGCCGGTGTCGGATACTTCGCCGAGGCCGGTGACGACCTGTCCCACGACCGGCATCCGGTAGGGAGCCTGCGCCGCTTCGGTCGCCTGCATGTCGGCGGGAAGCGCGCGCGGATCGCCGGGGCGGGCCGGGCGCAGCACGGGGCCGGGCAGTGCCGCGAGGCTTGCGCGCTTGCTGGCATCACCATCGATCCGGCCCATCAGGTCGACGATGTCGCGCGCTTCTTCACCCAGCGCGATCGCACGATCCTGTTCGGCCATGGCGTTGCCGGTCAATCGGTCAGCGGCGGTGCGGCGTTCGACCGCGAGTGCAGCGAGCTGGTTGCGCTGCGTGACAAGATTGGTCTGGCTTGATTTCAGGCTGGCCAGCGCACCGTTTGCAGCGGTACGAAGCTGCTTCCCGCGCGCGACATCGGCGCGCACGTCGGCGGTGCGTGCGCGGACGACGGGCAAGATGGCCGAGAGCATCGCGCGGACATGGACCATGTCGCTGATCGAACCCGGCTGCACGAGCGCCAGTGCGGGCGGGCGGCGTGACAGAGTCTGGAGTGCGGCGACGAGGCGGATCGTCGGGCCTTGCTTGACTGCCAGCGCGGCGCGCTGGTCGGTGCGGAGCCGCTCGATAATCGCAATGCGCGCTTCGGCGGCACCAATGCCGGCTTCGGCGGATTGAATGCGGGCAGCAACGGCAGCGGACCGGGCGCGTGCTTTGGCGGCTTCATCATTCGCCGCCGCCGCCGCCGTCTCCAGACGCTCTGCACGACCAGTCGCGGCGCTGGCATCGGCTTTTGCCCTGGCCAGCGCGCGCCGTTCGTCCGTGATGGTCTGGGCCGACGCCAGCGCCGTGACA
>JAYUQI010000037.1:0-5244 GCA_043756805.1 Sphingomonas sp. | reverse complement strand
CCGCCGCCCGGCACAACGGTCACAGCGATGACCGGCCCGCTGCCGGGTTTTCGCGCGTTCGGTGCGAAGCTAGTGCGCATTGACCTCGTCGAGCGCGTTGCCTGTGCGCTGCATGACAGCCGTAAAGCCCGCGCTGGCTTCGTGCCTGATCCTGCGCTCGCCACGTCGTTCGGGATCGATCCCGCGACCTTTACCGCGATCCTGCGCGCCTGTGGTTTCCGCAGCGGTCCCGAGGGAAGCTGGACATGGCGCAGCCGCCCGCGCGCTCGCCCCGAGCCTGCAAAGCCGAAATCGCCTGCCTTTGCCGCACTCGAGGGCTGGTCAGGCAGTTGACGGCATGGCTGCGCAATCCTAACGATTTGGATCGAACCGAACCGGGGAGCCGTGAAGCGTTATGACCTATGTCGTCACTGAAGCCTGCATCAAGTGCAAGTATATGGACTGTGTCGAGGTCTGCCCGGTCGACTGCTTCTATGAAGGCGAGAATATGCTCGTCATCAACCCCAGCGAATGCATCGATTGCGGCGTGTGCGAACCCGAATGCCCCGCCGAAGCGATCCTGCCCGATACCGAAAGTGGGCAGGAGCAGTGGCTCGAGCTTAATGCGACATTCTCGGCGCAATGGCCCAACATCACGCGCAGCCGCGAAGCGCCCGCCGATGCCGAAGATCATAAGGGCATGGCCGACAAGTTCGAGAAATTCTTCTCACCCGAGCCGGGCGAGGGCGACTGAATCGCGTCTGACTCAATGATTCCTGCCTATTGAGGAGGGCGACAGCGTGAGCGAAACCGACCTCCAGACCGAGACTGCGCCCGAAACGCAGCTTGACGAAGACGACCGCCTGCGCCCCGAGTTCGTGCGTGAAGTGTTGGCGCGCGTCGATGATGGTGATGATCAGGGCGCGCGTGATCTTGTCTCGCCGCTGCATCCCGCCGACATCGCCGACCTGTTCGAGCTGACCCCGTCGGACCGGCGCGCGCCCTTGGCGGCGGCGCTGGCAGACATGCTCGACGGCGATGTCCTGTCGGAAATGAACGATCACGTCCGCGAGGAATTGATCGATGCGTTGACCGCGGCGCAGGTTGCCGACATTGCTTCCGAGCTCGATACCGATGATGCGGTTGCGATCATCGAGGATATGGATGACGCCGATCAGGCCGCTGTCCTGCGCGCGCTTGATCCTGATGACCGCGCTGCCATCGAAGCGGCGCTCGCCTTCCCCGAGGAATCCGCCGGGCGCCTGATGCAGCGCGAACTGATCGCGGTGCCCGAACATATGACCGTCGGCCAGGTGATCGATTATCTGCGCGACAATCCCGATCTGACGACCGATTTCTGGGAAATCTTCATTGTCGATCCGCAGCACCGACCGATCGGCACATGCCAGTTGTCGTGGATATTGCGCACGCCGCGGACCTTTGCTCTCGCCGATGTGATGAAGCGCGAACAGACCCTGATCCCGGTCGACATGGATCAGGAGGAAGTCGCACTGCGCTTTCAGAAATATGCGCTGATTTCGGCCGCCGTCGTCGATGATGGCGGGCGGCTCGTTGGCATGATTACGGTCGATGACATTGTCCACGTCATCCAGGAAGAAGCCGGTGAAGACATATTGAAGCTGTCGGGCGCGGGCGACGGCGACATCAATCAGCCGATTTTCGAAAGCTATAAAGGTCGTGTGCGCTGGTTGCTGGCCAATCTCGTCACGGCGCTGGTGGCGTCGTCGATCATCGCCATGTTCGAAGGAACCATCGCACAAATGGTGGCGCTCGCCACGCTGATGCCGATTGTCGCGGGCGTGGGTGGCAATGCGGGGACGCAGACGATGGCGGTCGCCGTGCGCGCGATTGCGACGAACCAGCTGACCGATTCGAACACGACACGAACGATCCTGCGCGAAATGCGGATTGCGCTGCTCAACGGCGCGACCGTCGCCGCCGTGATCGGGATCGGCGTGAGCCTTGTTTTTCAGAATCCGCAGTTGGGCATGGTGATTGCTGCCGCGATGATGACCAATATTTTTGTCGCTGGTCTTGCGGGCGTTTTGGTTCCGGTGACGCTTGACCGGTTTGATCAGGACCCCGCCGTTGCTTCGTCGGTCTTTGTCACGATGCTTACCGACTCGATGGGGTTTCTTGCGTTTCTGGGGCTCGCAACGATGGCGGGGCTGACGGGTTGACATGCTTCACCTGACGAAAGTTGCGTTTGGCTGCACCAGCCTTGAACATCTGTCCGAGCGGATCATGGCGCGGGGCGACGTCGTGCGGCTCACGACGCGCTATCGCCCCAAACGATACGAAGAGATTATCGGCGGGTCGCTGTTCTGGATATTGAAACACAAATTGGTCGGGCGCAGCGAGATCATCGGGTTTGCCGATGCGGAGGGCGGCAAGACCGACATTGTGATCAAAGCGCGCGTGATCGCGACAATCGCGCAGCCCAAACGTGCGCATCAGGGCTGGCGTTATCTGGAAGCGGCCAATGCGCCGCGCGATCTAGGCGAGGGCGCGGAAGGGGCAGACGCGCTTCCCGCAGCGCTGGCGGGTGAATTGGCGGCAATGGGGCTGATTTAGTTTCATTTACCGTATCCCTGAGCTTGTCGAAGGGCTGTCCTTTCTTGGCGATGGTTGAAAGAAGGACAGGCCTTCGACAAGCTCCGGCACGCAGTTTTTTTATACGAATGTGGCCCTCAGCGCGAACAGCGAGCGTCGCCGGAGCCGATTTTCGAGATGACGCATTTTTCGGTACCGCGGACGGCCACGTCACCCGACCCGGCAATCGAGATTGTCGCGCTTTCGCTGGCCGACGCCTGAATATTGCCCGACCCGACCGCAGAAGCGGTGATGCGGCGGCTGGCGAGCCGGATGGCGTCGATGTCGCCCGATCCGGCCGTCGACAGATTGCTTTCGTCAGCCGTGCCGATAGCCATGAGGTCACCTGATCCTGCGACTGACAATTTTGCGCGCTTGACGGCAACGGACGCGAGCCGCAGCGAGCCCGATCCCGCGACAGCAGCGGTAAAGGCGTCGCCGTCGACGCTATCGACGCTCATGTCACCCGAGCCAGCAACGGCGGCGGCACTGATCGCCGGAACTGTGACAGTGATTGTTGCGCCCCTGTCGCTCTGCCAGTTCATGCTCCAATTGCTGCGTTTGCGCCCGACTTTCAGCGTCGATCCCTCGACACGGATGTCCAGCTTGTCGAGCACCGCTGGCGTGCCATTCGCCACGACGGACATTGCGGCGCCGCGCACGATATGGACGTCGTCGGACCCTTCGAGGCTCACGGCGTCGAACGCACCGACAGCGAAGCTGCGCGTGCCATCTGGCCCGCGATCGCGCGATTCGCTGTTGGCAGCACCGCAGGCCGCGAGGGCGAGAAAAGGGAGAGCAATCAGGGCATGACGCATCGTGAACACTCCGCTGTATTGTTTATGCAATACAGCGGAGTTTCCGGTGACGCAAGCGCTAAGCAGCAGGCTTGTTGTAGATTGCTGCCGAGGCGCGCAGGATGTCGAGCAGCTTGACCAAAGCCGTCGGCTCGTCGACCTGTTCCATCGCCGCAAGTTCGCGGGCAAGGCGCGAGGCCGCTGCTTCGAAAATCTGGCGCTCGGAATAGCTCTGTTCGGGCTGGTCTTCGGCGCGGAACAGATCGCGGACCACTTCGGCGATCGACACCAGGTCGCCCGAATTGATCTTGGCTTCATATTCCTGCGCACGGCGCGACCACATCGTCCGCTTGACGCGCGGCTTGCCCTTCAGCGTTTCGAGCGCTTCATCCATCTGCTTGTTCGATGACAGCTTGCGCATCCCGACGCTTTCGGCCTTGTTGGTCGGCACGCGCAGCGTCATCCGCTCTTTTTCGAAGCGCAGCACGTAAAGCTCAAGCGCCATGCCAGCGATTTCGGACTGTTGCAGTTCGATCACGCGGCCAACGCCGTGCTTGGGGTAAACGACATAATCGCCGACATCAAAAATCAGGGCACTCGAAGCCATTCATCGACCTTTCTTGACGAACCCTTATCAGCGCTGTTGATAATGGAGCCGCACCGGTTGGGGTGCAGAGCAGCCATGAACAACGATGCGCGTGGGTCCTTCGGGTGTTACTCGGGACAGGGACGCCGTGACAGCTTCCTTCTGTTGGTAACAGTTTAACAGATTCGCAACAAAAATGCCAGCCTTTCGCATTATGTTGCGTGAACGGGCAAATATTGCCTAAAGGCGGCGCGAAATCGAAAGGAATACCCCGTGGCTGACACTCTGACTCTGACGCTCGACACCGGCGAAGTAACAATCAAGTTGCGTCCCGATCTGGCCCCCGGCCATGTCGAGCGAATCGCCACACTTGCCAATGAAGGCTTTTACGATGGCGTTGTATTCCATCGCGTCATTGACGGCTTCATGGCGCAGGGCGGCGATCCGACGGGCACCGGCATGTCGGGATCGAAGCTGCCCGATCTGAAGGCCGAATTCAGCCGCGAGAAGCATGCCCGCGGCGTCTGTTCAATGGCGCGCTCGTCGTCGCCGAACAGCGCGAACAGCCAGTTCTTCATCTGCCTTGACGATGCGGGTTTTCTTGACGGGCAATATACCGTCTGGGGCGAAGTGACATCGGGCATGGACGCTGTCGATGCCCTGCCCAAGGGCGAGCCGCCGCGCGTGCCGGGGAAAATTGTGAGTGCGAAGGCCTCGTAGAACACCGCAGTGCTGAGCTTGTCGAAGCACGGTTCGCGCATCTAACCGTCCTTCGACAGGCTCAGGACTGCGGAATCACGCCGCCATCGCTCCGACCAGCCAATCCCTGAACACCCGTACAGGGCGCTGGTCGAGCGCGCGGGGACGACAGACGAACCAGTAGCTATACGGGCTTTCGACATCGGCATCGAACAGTTTGACCAACCTGTCGTCATGCGAATCGTTGAAGTGGCTTTCGTGCATGAAAGCGACACCGAGCCCCTGTGCTGCCGCATCGAGCATCAGCTGCCCCGAATCATAATGGTCAATGGCGGCGGGTTCGAGCGCAGTCAGTTTCATTGCCTTGCGCCATTCATCGAATGTGTCGGGCATGTCGCGGTGAATGATCACGGTCAGCTCGCGCAGCTGCTCGGGCCGCGTGATTGCGCCGGGGCCGCTGCGGAAATGCCGGGCCGAAATCGCGAACACCTTGTTGCGGTCAAGCCGTTCGGCATGGAGCGCGGGATCGGGATCGCGCGTCAGGATGATGGCGGCATCGATGCCGTCACC
>JAYUQI010000036.1:0-5273 GCA_043756805.1 Sphingomonas sp. | reverse complement strand
TCTCTCACGCGAAGAACGCGAAGGTCGCGAAGAAATTATCGCACCGTAAATCGCACCCGGTCGATCACGCGCCCACCCGGATCGAGCAGTGCCAGTTGATGCACGCCCGGCCCCGCCAGCACTTGCGGGCGCGCGTCGGCATCGCCCAGATCAGTACGGTCGAGCATCAACCGGTGCCCCGCAACCGCGCCCGTCACTGCGATGCCCATCCGCTGTCGATCCATCGGAATATCGGGGTCGAGCGCGAAAACACTGCCCGACACTGGATTGGTAATGCGCGGACGGCGCGATGTCGCGGGTGCGAAGGATTGCGCGCTTTCCCCAGTGCCGGTCAGAAACCAGTCGCTGCGCGGCGGCTCGACATTGTTTGCGAATGTCACGCGCTTGGCCTCGATCCCTGCTGGCCGTGGCGGCGCTTTGCCCGGGCTGCCACGATGCAGCGCCAGCATCACATCGCGCCAGACCGGGGCCGCGCCGCTCGTGCCCGAGACGGCCTTCATCGAATCCCCTTCGAGATTCCCGACCCAGACCGCAACAGTGTAGCGGTCTGTGAACCCCACACACCAATTGTCGCGCATTGCTTTTGACGTGCCGGTTTTCGCCGCTGCCCAAAAGGGCAGCCGGAGCGCCGAGTCGACGCCAAACGTCCCCGCGCGTGCCGAGGGATCGGCCATAATATCGGCAACGATCCAGGCGGCTTGTGGACTCAAAATCTCGCGCGCTTGTGCAACCGGATCAGACGCGCGCAGTCGCAGCGGCGCAAAACGTCCGCCATTGGCGAGGCTGCGATACGCATTCGCCTGCTCCAGCAACGTGACTTCCGCCGATCCCAGCGCGAGCGAAAATCCATAATATTGCCCGTCCTCGGTCAGTCCCCTATAGCCGGTGTCCCACAATCGATCGCGAAAACTCTCCACCCCACCGACCAGCAATGTGCGCACGGCGGGGACATTGAGCGACCCCGCCAGCGCCGAGCGCACCGAGACTGGCCCCTTGAAACTGCGGTCATAATTTTGCGGCACATACAGCCCCGACGCGGTGTCGAGCTGAACCGGCGAATCGTCGAGGATCGACGCGGCTGTCATCCAGCCTTTCTCAATTACCTGAGCATAAAGAAATGGTTTCAGCGTCGATCCGGCCTGACGATAAGCATTGGCCCCATCGACCGCCGCCGCCGTCGATCCCCCGCCGACACCACCGACATAAGCGAGAACATTACCGGTCGCATTGTCGAGCACAACGACTGCGCCATCGCGCGCGCGGGTGGCACCGAGACTAAGCAGTTGCCGCTTGAGCGCTGTGACCGCCACCGCCTGAATCTGTGCATTGATTGTCGTCGTGACGCGCATCCCCGGCTTGTCGAGCAGCCGTGCGGCCAGATGCGGGGCAAGGCCGGGATCAAGCGCTCGCGCACGTTCTATGGAAAGGGCCGTGGCGGTCGCTTGATTAAGACTACCGCAGTCCTGATCCCTGAGCTTGTCGAAGGGTCGAAGGACGGTTGAATGCGCGAACCGTCCTTCGACAGGCTCAGGACTGCGGAGTTTCTCGACCAAACGGCACGCCCGCGCCGCCACTTCGCCGATGCTTGCGCGCGGATCGGGGAGGAGCGCAGCAATGATCTGCGCATCCTGCTTGCCCAGCGCGGCCGGTGCCTTGCCGAACAACGCGAGCGATGCCGCCCCTATCCCCTGCGCCTCGCCGCGAAAGCCCGCGAGATTGAGATAGGCTTCGAGGATCTGGTCCTTCGACCAGCTGCCTTCAAGCGCCACGCCAGCGCGCATCTGGCGCATCTTGTCGCGCCACGTCCGCTGCCCCGGCGGGGCCAGATCAGGCGACAGGAACGCCGCAACCTGCATCGAAATCGTCGACGCTCCGCGCGATTTTGGTCCGCCAATCCGTGACCGGATCGCGCTACCGATAGCGAGCCAGTCAACCCCGCCGTGCGACCGGAACCGCTTGTCCTCTGCGGCGATCACGGTCTCGCCAACCACCGGCGCGATGTCCGCGAGCTTCACCCAGCCCAGTTGCCTCGCCTTGAAATCCACCCGCTCGCTGTCGATCAGGCGGCCACCCTGGTCATAGAGCCAAGACTCCGACGGACGCCACGCCGCCACCACGCGCGCATGGCTGGGCAGGAGCGGCGGGAAGGTGGCGATGTAGAGTGCCACAAGCAATCCAACAAAGCCGACCAAGCCTGCCTTGAATACTATTCTGCCCGACAAGCGCACTCTTTCCGCGCCTCTGCGCCTCTGCGCGAACCCCAGCAATGATTCGCGCAGAGGCGCAGAGACGCGGAGAAGAGAGAAAAAAGGCTTCGCCATCCTACATCCGCACCTCTATTCCCTTATTCGGCACCTGCGCGCGAATGTCGGGGGAATACATCGCTTCGACGCGCGTCGGCGGCAAATTGAACCGCCCGGTGCCGTTCAGGCGCACGGCATAGCGCACCGTAAAGCGTCCTGCCGGCACCCAATCGAAATAGCCACGCCACGCCTCACGCCCGCGCTCGACATAGACTGGAGACACCCCCTCACCGCCACCGGTCGCCGCCGCAAGAATGCCCGACTGCCCGCCCAGATCGCCGATGATCGTCGCGCCCGGCGGGACGGGATCGCTCACGACGACCCAGTTGCGCTCGGCCGTCGCATCGACCGTGATCGTTACCCTGATCACGTCGCCGCGCGTCAGCCAGCCCTTGTTCTTCTGCGAAACAATGCTGACCGATTTTTCCATTTTATACCCGGCAAACAACGGCTGCGTCAGCGGCACCGCCGCTGAAACCGACACGGCAGCCCACGGTCCCACCCCCCCGGACTGCGCCAAGGTCAATGGTGCCTGCACCAGCGGCAACCGCAACGGCCCTGCCCCGCTCGCCATCGGCCAGCCTTGCGTCCGGCTGACAGCGCCAAGCGTGGCCGTCGTCACCCCCTGCACGGCATTCGCCGGATAAAGCGCGGCAAAGCGCCGTGCCACGATACTCCCCCACGCATTGGCGGGCGTCGTATCCCAATGCCCGCGCCGCTGGCGAAGCGACACGCCGACCATCATCTTTGGTCCTTCGTCGCTCCAATTGGGCCGCCCGAGAATTGCCCCCAAGGCCCGGATGGTCGATTCATCGCCGCCGACCATCATCCACCACGGCGCGGTGCTTGCGTCAGTCAGGTCGACGCGCGATCCCTCATAAACGATCCGCTTGCGCAACTTCTGTTCGGCCAGCCCGCGCAGCGCCGCTGCATTTGCCAAGCCCGCCGTCCGGTCAATCGCGACCATCCAGTCCGCGAGCGTCGCTGTCGGCATATCGGCGGGGGCAATATCAATCGCGCCAACGAGGGCCGCACTCGACGCCCCGTTCCGTGCGAGTGCCGCGAGTGCTGCAACTTTCAACAATCGCTGGTCCGTCGGGCCATAGCCATCGCGTTTCAATCGCCCCTCGACCACGGCTTTCAGCGCTTCGATCATCCGGCCCTTTGCAGCCTGTGGCACGGGGAAGCTCGCCTCGGCGGTCATCGACAGTGCATAGGCCGTCAGTGCTTCAGACCCCTGCATTTGCGCCATCGGGAAATAACGCAGCAACCCGTCGCCATCCATATAGGTCGGGATCGCGCCTGCCAGCGCGCCCCATGCCCCCGCATCGCCCAGCGCCACCGCGCGGCTCAATTGCTGTTCGAAACAATTATAGGGATAGGCGCTCATATACGCCCGCACCCCGCCGAGCGGCGGGGCGAGGCTGTCCGACAACTTCACATCGACATAGCCTCCCGTGAGCGCCCCTTGCGGTGGCGCAATCGATATGCTCGTGCCGCCGTTTGTATTTGGGCCAACGCGCGTCAGTGTTGCTGCCCAGACTTCGATGGGGACTGACGGCACGACGTCCTGTGATGCCGCCAGCGTGTCGACTTTGCCGTCCGAAGACTTCGCCTCAACGGTCCAGTCGAGCTTCGACACGCCTGCCGGTGCGGGCAGGTTCCATGTGACCGGAACAGCACCACCCGCCGGGATGGTCACGGTCAACGGCTTGCCCACGGCGACCGACGGATTGACCTTGACTGTCGCCGTCACTTGCATCGGCTTGTCCGATCCATTGCGCAGCGTGAAGCTCGCGCCGAAATAGTCGCCGGTGCGTACCAGCGGCGGCAGCGCCGAGAACACCGTCAGATCCTGCGCGGTCCGCACGCTCGTCTCGCCGGTGCCAAAGAGTTGCGCGCCCGATGTCGCAATTGCGACCAGCTTGAACGCCGACAATGAGTCGGACAGCGGCACGGGGATGCGCGCCTGTCCCTTGGCATCGAGGGCAACGCGGCCTTTCCACAGCAAAACGGGCCGGAAATCATCGCGCGTCACAGCGCTGTCATCGCCGCCGCCGCCACCCGCTTCGACCGCTTTCTTGCCATAATGCCGCTTGCCGACGACCTGCGTCTGCCCCGTTGCGGTCAACACATCGAGGCTGCGTTCGCCCATCATCGCGTCGAGCAATTTCCAGCTGTCATTGGGTTTTAGTTGCAACAACGCTTCGTCGATCGCCGCAAAGGCAATCTCCGCCGATGCCGCCGGGTTGCCGTCGGGCTGCTTGACCGAAACATCGACCATCGCCGTCTCGCGCACGGCATATTTCGCTTTGTCCGCCTTCACCGTTACGGAAAGGGCGTGTCCCTCCCATCCCACCTGCACCTTGGCAATGCCCAGCCGGTAGCTTGGTTTGGACAAATCCACGAGCGCGGTCGGTTCGCCCCCTTCGCGGCTGAAGAACGGCAGGTTCCAGCGCCGCGCAAAATCCGACAACCACAGCTTGAACCCGCCGATCCGCCCGCGCACCGCCATCACCGAGACATAAACGTCGGGCGCATAAGACGCAGGCATCGGCACCGAAATCACCGGATCCTTGCCCGACAATTCAGTGACAAAACTCGACAGCACCCCTTCGCGCTCGACTGTTACAAGCGCCGTCGCCGACCGGAACGGCATCCGCACTTGCAGCTTGGCGGTCTCGCCCGCCTTATAGCTTTTCGCTTCGGGGATCACGTCCATCCGGTCGCCATTGTCGCCGCCAAACCACCAGTCATCCTCACCCGCCAGCCACACCGACGTGACCGCACGCGCGACATTGCCGTTCTCGTCTGTGGTGGTCGCAACGACCGTGACATTGCCCGAAATGCCGGGTTTCAGCGTGCATCCCGCCAGCCCTTGCGCGTCAGTCGTAACCGAACAACTGACCCCGGTGTCAGTCACTTTCTCCTGATTATCATAGGCGTAAAAACCTCCGATCAATCGCCGCC
>JAYUQI010000035.1:0-5319 GCA_043756805.1 Sphingomonas sp. | reverse complement strand
GATCACGACCATGAGTTCTACGAGGGTAAAGCCCTCTTCCTGAAAGTTCTTTTTACGCATTACGCACCAGCCAGTGTTTCGAGTTGCAAAATCGGGAGCAGGATCGACAGCACGATCGCTGCGACCACCACACCCATGATCACGATGATAGCAGGTTCGAGCAGCGAAAGCGCGGTTGCCGTGAACCCGTCGAACTCGCGTTCAAGATAATCCGCCGCGCGCTCGAGCATCTTGTCCAGCTGCCCCGACGATTCGCCCGACGCCGCAAGGTAAACAAGCAGTGGCGGAAATATAGCTGCTCGGCGCAGTGCGGCCGACAGACTGCCCCCGCCACGCACCGCATCGATGATATCGTCCGATGCCGCTTTCAGACGGCGATTGTGGATCGTCTGCCCGGTCAGGATCAGCCCCTCGAGCAAGGGAAGGCGGCTCGCGACCATGGTTGACAATGTCCGCGCCATCCGCGCGGCGTGAAGGTCACGCGTCAGCCGCCCGATCAACGGGAACTTCAGCCATGCGGTGTCAAAACGAAGCCGGATCGCCTCGTCCTGCAAGGCACGCCAGATCAGGAACGAAGCCACACCCAGCGCGATCAGGAGCGCCCACCAATAGCTTGCCAGAAATCCCGAAATCGCCATCACAATCCGCGTGAGCAGCGGCAGCGTTTGCCCGACCGTATCGAACTGCTCGACCACTTTGGGCACCACCCAGATCATCAGCGCCATCACGACAAAACTTGCCACGAACGCCAGCACGATCGGGTAGGCCAGTGCGGTTGTCACTTTGGACCGGATGGCTGCCTGCCGCTCTTGAAGGTCGGCCAGCCGTTCAAGAATTTCGGGCAGCGTTCCCGCACTTTCCCCCGCCGCGACCATTGCCCGATAGAGCGGCGGAAAACTCTTCGCCTCGCGCCCCATGCTGTCGGACAGGCGACGCCCTTCGAGGACGCCCGCATGGACGCGCTCCAGAACAGCCTGAACTTTCTCATCCTCACTTTGCTGCCCGATCGTTCGCAACGCTTCTTCGAGAGGCGTGACCAGCGCCAGTGTCGCCAGTTGCCGCGTAAACAGCGTCAGCGCTTTCCCGCTGAGTCGCCGCCGCGTCAGCGCTTCGAACGACATGAGCGGCGCCGTGCGCGACGCGCCCGGTGTCGATTGCTCGAGGCTGACGACGTAAAATTTCTTCGCGCCCAGCCGGTTGCGCGCATCCTCCAGCGTTGCCGCTGCAACCTGCCCCCGGCGCTCGCGCCCGGCGGGATCGAGCACGAGATAGTCGAAATCAGCCATTCCAAATACCGATTAGGCTGAGCTTGTCGAAGCCCTGTCCTTCTTCTGGACCATTGCCCAAGCAGAAGGACAACCCATCGACAAGCTCAGGGCAAACGGGTTTTGCTAAGGCTGACTTACCCATCGTCCGACCCGCGCCGTGATATGCGCACCGCTTCCTCGGGCGTTGTCAGTCCCTCGATCACCAGTTGTCGTGCCGCCGCGCTCAGATTGGGTTCGCGGGCATAGGCATGACGCGCGATGGCGACTTCGTCGCCACCATCGTTGATCAAGCGGCGAATCGTGTCGTCGATGCGGATGGCTTCGAACACACCGATCCGGCCCTTGAAGCCTGATCCGCCACAGGCGTCGCATCCGCCGGGTTCATAAATGATCGTGCCGGGTTCGACGCCAAGCAACGCCGCAACCGACGCCGATGCCGCTTCGGGCTTGCGACATGCCTGACACAAGCGCCGCACAAGCCGTTGTGCGACAATCGCGCGCAACGTCGACGCAAGCAGAAACGGCTCGATCTTCATGTCGCGCATCCGCGTAATCGCGCCGACCGCGTCATTTGTGTGCACTGTCGACAGTACGAGATGCCCCGTCAGCGATGCCTGGACTGCAATCTCCGCCGTCTCGCGGTCGCGGATTTCACCAACCATCACGACATCGGGATCCTGCCGCAGGATCGCGCGCAACCCCGCTGCAAAGGTCAGTCCGACTTTGGGGTTCACTTGCGTCTGGCCGATGCCATCGACCGCATACTCCACCGGATCCTCGACCGTCAGGATGTTCTGCGACCCGTCGTTGAGCAGCCGCAATCCCGCATAAAGCGTCGTCGTCTTGCCCGACCCTGTCGGCCCGGTAACGAGGATAATCCCGTTCGGTTCATTGAACGCTTCGCGCAGCAGCGCATTCAATTCGGGCGCCATGCCGAGCACATCCATGTCGATCCCGGCATTCTCCTTGTCGAGAATACGCAGCACGACTCGCTCACCCACGCGGCTCGGCAACGTCGACACGCGCACATCGAGCAGCTTGCCCGCCAGTGTCAGCGAAATGCGACCGTCCTGCGGCACGCGCCGCTCGGCAATGTCGAGCCGCGCCATCACCTTGATCCGGCTGACGATTACCGGCGCGACATGCGGCGGCATCCGCAATGTCTCGCGCAGCAGCCCGTCGATCCGCATCCGCACGACCAGACCGCTTTCATACGGCTCGATATGAATGTCCGACACGCCTTGCCGCACCGCTTCGGCGATGATGCCATTGATCAGGCGAATCGCCGGCGCATCATCGGCGGTGTCGAGCAGATCCTCGGCGCTCGGAATGCCCGTCGCCAGCATGTCGAGATCGTCCGCACCCAATGCCATCGCGGCAGCGGCACCGTCCATCTTGTAACTGTCCGACAGCAAGCGATCGAACTCGGTCGCATCCGCCGATGTGACTTCAAATGACTGCGCCAGAAACCGGCGGACTTCGATCAGCACTTTGGGATCACTGCCTTCACGCAACGCCACGGTCGGCCGCCCATCCTCGCCGTGCTGCACCACCACGCCAAACTTGCGCGCAAAGCCGTAAGGCAGGTTGGTGGTCAGCGCCTCAGTTTGGGTCACTGGATTTGCGCCTGCTGGGGGGGAGCTCGACGGGGCGGATAATGTCGCGGCTGCGCGTTTCGGGAATGAATTTCGGTGCCGATGTTGCGGGCGCAGGCGGTGCCACGACTGGCGCTGGCGCAGCGAACGTTGCCTCGGGCGATGGCGCATCCGAAATCGGCGGCTCGATACCCATGTAATCGCGTAACAATTCGTCGATCGTCGGTTCGCGGTCGGGTCGCTCTTTCAACTGCTGGTCGCGGATATAGCCATAGCGCTGCTCGGCGAGTTTGCGCGCATCCGCCGCCGTGCGCATGATCGTCGGGCGGATGAACACCATCAGATTGGTCTTGCCGCGTGTCCGGCTGCGCGATTTGAACAGCTCGCCCAGGACGGGAATATCCCCAAGGATCGGCGTCTTTTCCAGTGTCCGCCGTTCATTGTCATCGAGCAAGCCGCCGATGGCCATTATCTGTCCGTCATCAACGGTCATCGTCGTCTGGATTTCGCGCTTGTTGAGAATGAGGTCAGCCGAATTGTTGGTCACGGCACCGGCAATCGAGCTGACTTCCTGACGCAGAAACAGCTTGATCGATCCACCCTCGCCGATCTGCGGCTTCACTTCGAGCTGGATCCCGACATTCTGGCGCGAGACGGTGCGGAAGGCATTGTCGAAATTGCCGCCGAGCCGCTCGCCCGTCGTGACCGGCACTTCCTGGCCGACCAGCAGTTTGGCTTCCTGATTGTCGAGCGTGACGACCGATGGCGTCGACAGCAGGTTTGACTGGTTGTCCTGACTGACCGCGTTCAGGATCGCGCCGAGATAGGCATTGCCGCCAAGCCGGATTGCGCCACCCAGCGTGCCGCCGGTTGCCGAATTGAGCGCGGACAAAGCACCCTGGATCAGGTTCCCACCATTTGCTGTGCCTGTCGTTGACGTCGTCGTGCCATTTGCCGTTGTAACCGTAGTCGTCGTGCCCCCACTCAGCTGGTTTTGCAGCACGCCAGCCGCAATCGGCAGGATCGGCGGCGTGACATTCTGATAGGTCGTAAACCCGCCGCCGTTCGGTCCACCGGCAAGCAGCTGGATCCCCAGTTTGCGCGCCGCATTGTCCGAAATCTCGACGATGATCGCTTCGACCAAAACCTGCTCGCGGCGGGTATCAAGCTGGCGGATGACTTCGCCCAGCGTCCGCTGCACGTCGGCGGGGGCTGATATGATGATGGCATTGATGCCATCATAGCGCGCGATCACCGTCTTGCCATTACCGCCGCTGGCGACGGATGATGTCGTTGCAACCGGCACAGGCGCAGATGGCGCTTGCGGCGATACTGGTGCCGCGCCCGTAACTTGCGACATCACGCTCGACACTGATTGCCCCGCCAGCTGCTGCAGCACCGGTAGCAGTTTTTCGGCGTCGGCATGTTGCAGGAAGATAACGCGGATTTCGGAGCCCGCCGCCGCGCGCTTGTCCAGATCGGCAATGATCTCGGCGAACCGGCCCACGGTTGGCGCATCGCCGCGCAGCGCAATGCTGTTCGATGAGTCAATCGCGACGACCGATACCGGCGATGCCCCGCCAGCCCCGGCAAGCGCACCGAGCGACGTCGCGATTTCGCGTGCCCCTGCGTTCCTCAGCGGAATGACGCGCGTCAGGACATTGTCATTGTCGATCCGGCGGACAAGTTCGCGGATGCGGCGGATATTGTCGGCAAAGTCGGCCACGACCAAGCTGTTGCCCGCTTTGTTCGCGGTGACCGATCCTTCACGGCTGACCAGTGGCCGGATCGTTTCGACCGCGCTGGTGGCGTCAATCGAGCGCAAGCGGATCACTTCGGTGACGAACTGGTTGCGCGCGGCGCCCGCGCTGCCCACGCGCCCCGGTTGCGCCGCTGCGGTATCGAGCGGCTGAATGCGAAAAGCGCCGCCCGCCGTCGGCACCGCGACAAGGCCGTTGGCGCGCAGGGTCGACAGGAAAACTTCGAAATATTCGGACCGTGACAAAGCGCGTTCGGTCACGACCGAGACTTTCCCCTGCACCCGCGAATCGATGATAAACGTTCGCCCCGTCACGCGCGACGCATCCTGAATGAACGCGCGGATGTCGGCATCGCGCAGGTTCAAGACCTGCTGCGCCGGTGCGGCAGTCGCGGCAAGAAGCGCGATGGCAAGAGCAACACGCTTCATGGTTTTGCTTTCGTTGACAGCGTAATGGATTTGCCGCCGCGCTCGACCGACAGCATGACGACGCCCGACGGCGGCGTCGAGGCCATGGCGTTGGTCACATCTTCGGCGGCGCGAATGCCCTGTCCGTTGATCGCTGTCAGAATATCACCTTCCTGCAAACCCGCTGCGCGAAACGCGGTGCCCGACCCTTTAGGCGATACAACGAAGCCGGTCACCTGCCCCTTCTCGGTGCGCGGCACAAAGCCGATTTCGCTGGCAAGTGCTGTTC
>JAYUQI010000034.1:0-15627 GCA_043756805.1 Sphingomonas sp. | reverse complement strand
TGGCGGCGACGGTGGCGGCGATCGACGCGCAGCTGGCGACGCTGCCGGCGCTGTGGGCGCCTGTTGGTTTGCGCTACCACGCGCTTCACCATCTGCTGCCGAGTTTGCCCTATCACTCGCTCGGCGAGGCGCACCGGCGGCTGACCAAGGCGCTGTCTGCGGACTCGCCCTATCACCGGGGGAGCTATTCAGGGCTCCCGCACCTTGTTGCACGTCTGGCGCGGAATACGATGCGTTAATCCCTTCATGCGATGCCGCTTGACGACGAATCTGTGATTCGGCAGACATTGGCATGGGCAAGTAAATAGGGGGGTCGCATTATGAAAAACTACGCACTGATTCTGGCTGTCGCATCGGCGTTGCCGACGATTACTTTTGCGCAAACGACAGAGCAAGCCACCGCACCAGCACCGGCTGCTGTTGTGACACCTGCGCTTGTCGAAGCGCCAAAAATGATACTGCCACCGAATACCGAAGTGGCCGTAACACCAAATGACAATCTGACGACAAAAGGTACAAAGGAAGGTGATACTTTCCTGCTCAGCACTGTGTTTGACGTCATGTATAATGGGTATGTCGTTATACCGCGCGGCACACCGGGACAGGGCACGATCATCTGGCGCACTGGCAAGGGCGCGTTCGGCAAGTCGGCAAAGATGGAAATTCAGTTTGACTGGCTTGACTTGAATGGCCGGCGGATCTCGCTGACTGGCAAGCATCGTCAAGAAGGCGAAGGCAATACCGGTGCAGCAATTGGCGCTGTTATCGCGGTTGGTGTGTTCGGTGCGTTTGTGACGGGCAAGTCCGCGAAGGTTCCCCACGGCATGCAGCTTTCGGCACGCACGGCGGAAGCGCTCCCCATCATTTTGCCTGTTGGCGCTGTTGCCCAGTCGGTTGCAACAGTTGGTCCAACGCAGGGGGCAACTGTCGCTGCGGCAGAGCCGACGCCAGCCTCGAAATAGGCAGATGAGGACCAGGCGCTCACCGCGTCTGGTCCTTACTCCTCGGTCCTGATCAGGACCGCTTCGCCGATCAGCAGGAACAGGAAAAACGGCCCCCACGCCGCCAGCAATGGTGGATAGGCACCGAGATTGCCCATCGCGAGGCCGAAGTTATCTGCAACGAAGTATAAAAACCCCAGCGCCATGCCGATGACGGCGCGCACGAACAGCTTGCCCGATCGCGCCAGGCCGAACGCCGCGACGGCCCCGAGCAATGGCATCAGAACCGTCGAAAGCGGCCCCGAAATCTTGTGCCAGAGCGCGGCCTCGACCGCAGCCGTCGGGCGTCCAGCTGCTTTCAGATCGCTGATCGCGGTTTGCAGTTCGCCGAACGGGAGCCCCGCCCCATCGACATTGGCAAGCGTAAACTGATCGGGCCGGACTGTGGGCGCAACGATGATCGTGCCCAGCGAAGATTTGATGCCGCTCGCCACATCGAAACTCACGGTCTTATCGAGTTGCCAGCCGGTTTTGGTCACGCGCGCCCGGTCGGCCATGACAATTTTCGACAATGTCCCGCCGGTCCGGTCATAGACGCTGACGCCCGTCAGCACTGTCTTTGCCCCGCGCCCTTCGACAATGTCGGCGTGGATCAGGTCATCGCCTTCGCGGACCCAGACATTGCTCATCGCTTCGCGTCCGCTGGGCATTTTGCCATAATCGGCCGCCTCCCACAGTTTGAGCGTGGCGGTCGCGCGTGTGACAATGCGTTCGTTGAAGGTGAAGGAGACCCCAGCAATCACCAGGCTCGCGACGATCAGCGGTGCCAGCACCTGATGCGCTGACAAGCCGGCCGCTTTCATCGAGACGACTTCGCTGTTCTGGTTCAGCGTCGCCAGCGTGATGATCGTGCCGAGCAGGACGCAGAAGGGCAGGAAACGCTGGATGATGCCGGGCATACGCAAGCCGATGTAGGTCAGGATTTGGCCCTGCCCATTGCCGGGAAAGCGCAGGATCGCATCGCTCTCGCCGAGCAGGTCGAGCACTTGCAGGACAATGACAAGGAGCGCGAGCACGGCAAACGAGCGCACGACAAACATCTTTGCCATATAAATCGTCAGCGTGCGCGACGGGAAAAAATCAGGCATCAGCGCGCGCCTTTCAGGAACAGGCCAGCAAAACGCTTGACCAGTCCGGTGACTTTGCCCGCGAGCTTGTCGATGCCGCTGATCGGCTGTCCGCCGGGCACATAGGCGAGCGTGCGGAACATCCAGATGATCATCGCGGCAAAGACGAGGAACGGTACCCACAAGGCAATGAACGGATCGATCTTGCCCAGTTGCCCCATACCCGTCGCATATTCGCTGATCTTGTAATAGGTAACCACCGCGATCACAGCCACGAACACGCCGATGGCCGAGGTCGAGCGCTTGGGCGGCACCGCAAGCGCAACGGCAAGCAACGGCAACAGCATCATGATTGCGACTTGCACCACGCGGAAGTTGAACTGCGACCAGCTTTCGTTTTTCAATGTCTGTGTGCTCTTGGCGTCGCTGCCGACGGCGACAAGTTCGGGCAGTGTCAGTTCACGGTCCGCGCCGCCGCGCCCACGGAAGGATTCGATCTTGGGCAAGTCGATAGGCAGATCATGCGCGTTGAAGCTCAGCACACGCGGCACGCGGAAACCGGGCGCGTTGTGTGTCAGCGTCCCATTGGTCAGGCGCAGGATGATCACATCGGGATCATCGGTCGCCATGAACGCGCCCCGCTCTGCCGTCACGGCAAGGCTGCGGCCGCCCTTTTCGCGCGCCATGACGAAAATGCCCGTGAGCTTGCGGCCTTCTTCGGTGCTTGATTCGATGCGCAGCGTCATGTCCTTGCCGAGCTTGGTAAACTCGCCGACCTTGATCGACGCGCCGAGCGCGCCCGACCGCAATTCGAAACGCAAGCGTTCATAGGCATAGCGCGCGCGGGGCTGGACGACGCCGACAATGATCAGATTGATGACGGCAAAGAAGATTGCATACAGGAACGGCACGCGCAGCAACCGCCAGTATCCCTGACCCACAGCCTGTAGAACATCGAGTTCGGACGACAGCGCGAGCTTGCGGAAGGCGAGCAGGATGCCGAGCAGCACGCCGATCGGGATGCCCAGCGAAAGATATTCGGGGAGCAGATTGGTGAGCATCTGCCAGACGATGCTCACCGGTCCCCCTTCGCTCGCGACGAAATCGAAGAGGCGCAGCATCCGGTCGAGCACCAGCAGCATCGCGGCAATTACCAGCGACGATAGCAGCGGCACGATGATCAGCCGGGCGAGATACCGATCCGTTGCAGAGAGAAAGTTCGCGAAAATGGTGATGCCGTTTGTTGTTGTTGCGCAGCCTTTACCTTGTCCAGTCGGCCTTGGGAATCATTAAGCGGCCCGGACCCGTGCCTTTCGCACCGGATCATTGGCAAGGAGCGTGCCGACGGCCTTGCCCAGTGAAGCGAGGGTGAACGGCTTGCGCAACACCATGTGCCCACCAAATGCTGCCGCGCTGTCAATGTCGCCGGCATAACCCGTCACGAACAGCACCGGCAGTCCGGGGTAATCCGTGCGGATCGACGCAATGAGTTCGGGGCCCGTCATGCCGGGCATGAGGACGTCGCTGACAATCAGGCCAATGTCGGGATTTTCGCGCAGACGTTTGCCGGCCTCGCCGGGACTGAGGCAGCGAACGGTGCGCAGGCCGAGCTCTTCAAGCGCGTCGCCGGTCGCGGCCAGAACGCGCGGATCATCCTCGACAACCAAGACAGTGGTGCCGCGGCGACGGGGCAGGGTGGAAACGATGGACGGCACATCGGGTTCTGCCATCGGCTCGGTCGCGCTGCGCGGGAGATAGATCGATACCGTCGTGCCGCTGCCGATGTCGCTGTCGACAGTGACGGCCCCGCGTGACTGGCGCACGAAGCCGAAAATCTGGCTGAGGCCAAGGCCGGTCCCCTTGCCGGTCGGTTTGGTCGTGAAAAAAGGTTCGAACGCACGATCAAGCACGTCGCGGGTCATGCCTGTGCCGGTATCGCTGACGCTCAGCCGGATATGCGCGCCCGCATTGACGCCTTCGATCTCGCCGTCCGAGAGCATTACATTGGCGGTTGCAATGCTCAACGTGCCGCCTTCGGGCATGGCATCGCGGGCATTGACGGCAAGGTTCAGGACCGCGTTTTCAAGCTGGTACGGATCGACAAAGATCGGCCAAATGTCGCTTCCCGGTTCAAATGCCACGGTAATCGGGTCGCCGATAGTGCGCTCGATAAGGTCGGACATGCCGCGCAGAAGATCATTGGGATTGACTGCGGACGGCAGCAGCGGTTCGGACCGGGCGAACGCGAGCAGGCGTTTGGTGAGCGCCGCCGCGCGGTTTGCCCCTTCCATCGCTTGTTCGAGATGCTTGCCGGCTTTTGCGCCGCCGGTCGCAAGCCGCCGCTGCGCCAGCTCGAGCCCGCCGATGACGACCGACAGCATGTTGTTGAAATCATGCGCGATGCCGCCTGTGAGCTGGCCGATGGCTTCCATTTTTTGCGCCTGGCGCAATTTCGCTTCGGTTTCTTCGCGATAGGCCATTTCGGCGCGCAATTCGGCCGTGCGTTCGGTGACAGCAAGTTCGAGATCGGCATTGCGCACTTCTTCGAGCTGCCGTTGCCGCCACGCGAGAACCGCGGCCCAACTCAGGATCGCGGCGCTGATGACCAGGAGCAAACCAAAGACCGAGACGACAAGACCGAGATTATTTGATCGTTTAATCGAAGCATCGGCGACAACACCGCGCGCAGCCAAGGTGTCGCGTTCGCTGGCGATCACCGCTTCGAGCAGGCGATCAATCTGCCCGAGCGTTGGCGATTTTCCGGCCAGATAATATTTTGAAAGCGCTGCGGGATTCTGGCCATAGTTGGTGCGCAGCGCGATGGCCGATAATTCCTTGCCGCGTTCGGCATAGGCCGTGCGCAACTGCCCGATAAGTCGTTTTGTCTTCGGCGCCGTAATCATCTGGTCGAGCGCGTCGATCTGTGTCCCTGCGCGCCGCCAGTCGTCGAGATATTGCCGTCCCAAATCCTTTTCGCCGCTGATCACAAAGCGCCCTAGAAACGCTTCGGCCTGCCCAATGCTGGCATCAAGCGAGCGGGCGAGGATCATTGCTTCATAGCTTTTCTGCTGCGAGCCGAGTGCCGTGTCGCGGTCCCTGGTTGCCGCGCCAAGCATCAGGACAAGCGCGAAAATGGTCGCGCCCCCCGCCAACGCCAGCAGGATGCCCAGCATCAACCGCCAGCGTGGCAGCCCCTCAATTTCGATCTCGCCGTCCATCGTGGACCAGAATAGCGCGAATCGCCGCGAAACAAAATTCTAGTTGATAACGCCGGTCGCGCGACCCGCCACCCCGAAGCGTTCAAGGATCGTCGTGACGTCCTCGCTCGAATGTTCGGCGCAAAGCGAACAGCGCAGGAGGGTCATATTCGCGGGCGTCGCGGGCGGGCGGGCGAGGTTGACATAAAGACCCTCGTCGAGCAGCGCGCTCCACATCATCGCGCCCCGCTCAAGGTCGGGCATGATGACCGCGATAATCGCGCTTTGCGCTTCGGGCGTGCCAAGTTCGAAGCCGAGATCGCGCAAGCCCTGATGCAGGCGTTTGGAATTTTCCCACAAATGCGCGCGCTTGTTGCCCGAATGCATCAGCTTGCGGATTGATTTGGCCGAACTGGCCACGACCGTCGGTGGCAGCGAGGCCGTGAACACATAGGGACGGCAAACGAGCCGCATGATTTCGAACTTGGGATGGTTCGACACACAGAAACCACCGATCGTGCCGACTGATTTCGAGAAGGTGCCGATCACGAAATCGACATTGTCCAGACAGCCCTGCGCTTCGGCGACGCCGCGGCCGTTCTCGCCGAAAAAGCCCATCGAATGCGCTTCGTCGACGAGGATCATCGCGCCATGCTTTTTCGAGACAGCAATCATTTCGGTCAAGGGTGCAATGTCACCCATCATTGAATAGACGCCTTCGAGGATAACCAGCTTGCCCGCCTCGGCGGGAATGCGGCCAAGCCGCTTGTCGAGGTCTTCGACATCATTGTGGCGGAAGCGCACTGTCTGCGCGTTGCCCAATGAACAGCCGTCATAGATTGACGCATGGCTGTCGGCATCGAGAATGATGAAATCATCCTTGCCTGCAATCGTCGAGATGATCCCGAGATTTGCCTGATAGCCGGTCGAAAAGACCATGGCATGATCCATGCCGTAAAATTCACGCAGCGCGTCTTCACATTCCTTGTGGCCCTGGAACGTGCCGTTGAGGACGCGGCTGCCGGTCGTGCCCGCGCCAAATTCGTCGAGCGCGTCCTTGCCAGCTTGAATCACGTCGTCGTCGAACGTCATCCCCATATAATTATAGGTGCCGAGAAGGATGGTTTCCTTGCCATTCACGACGGCGCGCGTTGGCGAAAGCACTTGCTCCATCACCAGCGAGAAAGGGTCGCGAACACCCGTTGCGAGCAGTCCTTCGCGCTGTTCGATGAGCGCATCGAACTTCGAAAAAAGATCGCCCTTGGCAATCGGGAATTGCTGATCGGCTTCGCTCATCGCTTTATCCCTTCAGCTTTATGACAGCGTCGACGAGTTGGCCGACCGTTTCGATATCAGCTTGCATGTTCATCGTGATCATGACGTCGAACTCATCTTCGATGGCGGCGACGAAATCCATGATGGTCAGCGAATCCCATTCGAGATCGCCCATGAATGTCGTGGCTTCGGTAACGGCGACGCCCTTTTTGTTGAAGGGTTCGATCTGCGCCATGATGGCGTCATAAGTCTGGCTGCGGTCGGTCATATCGTTGTCCATAAAGAACTGCGGCGATTAAAGCCAACCCCGGGCGCGATACCAGTCAGCCGTTGCTTTCAGGCCATCGGGCGTGGGTATTGCTGGCATCCATAGCGATGGGGGCGGACGCTTTGCGGGATCGATCACCCAATCGGGATGTGCCATGTAGGAAACACGGTCGCGGGTGAGTTTCGCCTTGTCGCCGCGAAACATGCCGTCGAGCGCAGCACCGAGATTAAGGGCCGCCTTGGGCAACGCCAGCGTCATCGGATTGCGCCCTACAGCCGCGCCAATCATTTTGGCATAATCGATGTGGCTCCAACCCTCCGGCTGACCATCGTCAGCTTCATAGAATGTGTGCGTTGGGGCGGATTCAGCCATCACCAATATCAGCCGCGCAAGATCATCGGCATGGATCGCCGACAGACGGCCTTTGGGCGGCAGCGGCATGATCCCGCGCTTGGCAAAGCGGAACAATTCGAGATTGTCAGTATCGCCGGGACCATAGATGGCGGGCGGGCGGACGACCGACCAGTCGAGCGGCGATGCAACAACCGCGTCCTCCGCCGCGCGTTTTGATGCGCCGTAATTCGACAATTGTGGTTCGCGTGCCGACAGCGATGATACATGCACGAAACGGCGAACACCCGCTGCCTGCGCTGCCGCGAGCATGTTTTCGGTGCCTTGCCGGTTGCCCCTGTCGAACGTGAGCGCGTCGGCGTTGACCACACCGGCGACGTGAAGGGCGGCATCGGCACCGGCGCAAAGATCACCAAGATTGTCCAGATCACCGGCGAGCCATGTTACCCCGTCGCGCGCAGGTTGCGGCTTGCGGGCGAGCGCGCGAACCTGATGCCCGCTTGCGATCAGCCGGTCGAGAACATGGCCGCCCAGAAACCCGGTGCCGCCGGTCAGCGCAACGATCACAGCATCACCATGTGATCACGGTGGACCATCGCCGCGCGCGGTGCGTAGCCCAGTGCCTTGACCTGCGCCTCCGATTTCAGGCCGATGATCCGCGTCGCTTCTTCCGAATCATATTCGCTCAGGCCGCGCGCGATCTTGCCGCCCGCCGTATCGACAATGTCGACCACATCACCGCGCATGAACAGGCCCGAAACCTTGAGCGCGCCCGCTGCCAGCAGGCTCGCGCCCTTCGCCAGTGCCTTCGCGGCACCGGCATCGACTTCGATAGCGCCTTTGACAGTTAATCGCCCTGCCAGCCACGCCTTGCGTGATCGCGCACGCTTATCGGCAACAAAGCGCGTGCCTGCGCCTGCCTCGACGCGCACCAGCGGATGCGGCTCAGTGCCCGAGACAATCACCAGATCGACGCCGCTGCCCGTCGCAATCCGCGCGGCTTCGATTTTCGAGGCCATCCCACCCGAACCGAGGCCCGACGAACTGACCGAAGACGCCATCGCAACAATAGCGGGATCGATTTTCTCGACTGTTGGTATGCACGTCGCTTTTGCATCGACGCGCGGGTCTGCGGTGAACAAGCCATCGACATCGGACAGCAGGATCACTGTCCGGGCGCCTGCGGCTTGTGCGATGCGTGCGGCCAAGCGGTCATTGTCGCCAAAGCGGATTTCTTCGGTCGCGACCGAATCATTTTCGTTGATGATCGGCACGACGCCGAGCGACAGCAGCCGGTCGAGCGTCGCACTGGCATTGAGATAGCGCCGCCGGTCCTCAAGATCATCGAGCGTCACCAGTATTTGCGCCGCCGTCAGCCCGTGCGCGCCGAGCAGTTCTGCCCAGACGCCAGCAAGGGCAATCTGACCGACGGCAGCGGCGGCTTGCGCATCCTCAAGACTCGCCCGTCCGCCTTTGGCGAGACCAAGTCGCCGCGCGCCCAGCGCAATCGCACCTGACGAAACAATGGCAATTTGCTGCCCCTTGATGACCCGTGCCGCAATATCGGCGACAAGCCCCGTCAGCCATGCGCGGCGGACGCTGCCGTCTGCATCGACGAGCAGCGACGAACCGACTTTGACGATCAGACGGCTAGAGGCGTGCATGTCGGGATTTGGGTATCAAAGCGGCGACCAGTCGGTTTCCGTGTCGGCATTCTGCGGTACGGCAATCGATGCGGGAATTGCATCCGACAACCGGTCGAGCACAGCGTCGATCCCGGTGCCTGCTGCGCCCGACAATGGCATGATCTCTGCTTTTGACGCGCGCTTGAGTTTGGTCATCAGTTTCTTGACGTCGGCGGGGTCGAGCGCGTCGATCTTGTTGAGGCCGATGACTTCGGGTTTGTCGATCAGGCCCGCGCCATAAATGTCGAGTTCGTTGCGGACTGTGCGGTAGGCACCGACCGGATCATCGCCGGTGGCATCGACAAGATGGAGCAGCACGCGGCACCGCTCGATATGGCCGAGGAAACGATCGCCGATGCCTGCGCCGTCAGCCGCGCCCTCGATCAGGCCGGGAATATCGGCGACAACGAATTCGCGGTCGTGATGCGTGACGACGCCAAGCTGCGGACGAACAGTGGTGAACGGATAAGCGCCGACTTTCGCCCGCGCGTTGGTAACCGCATTGATGAAAGTCGATTTGCCTGCGTTTGGAAGGCCCAAGAGCCCCGCATCGGCAAGCAGTTTCAGGCGCAGCCAGACCCATGCCTCTTCACCAGGCCAGCCGACGCCATGCTGGCGCGGGGCACGGTTGGTCGAGGTTTTATAGGTCGCATTGCCGCGTCCGCCGTCGCCGCCCCGCAAGTAGACGCGGCGTTCGCCGACCTTGGTGAAATCGGCGAGGACATGCTCCTTGTCTTCGCTCAAGACTTGCGTGCCGATGGGAACACGGATGATCAGGTCATCGCCGCCAGCGCCCGTGCGGTTTGATCCCGAACCGCCCTTGCCGCGCGGCGCCCGGAAATGCTGGGTATAGCGAAAGTCGATCAGGGTATTGAGGCCGGGGACGGCTTCGAAAATAATGTCACCGCCCTTGCCGCCGTTGCCACCGTCGGGGCCGCCATATTCAACGAATTTTTCGCGGCGAAACGCGACGGCGCCGGGCCCGCCCGCGCCCGAGGAAATGTAGATTTTTGCTTGATCGAGAAAATGCATGGCGCGCCCTTAGCGCGTTAGGTGGCGTTTGTCTCTTCGCTCTGTGTCATCGTTAGTCGCAGACCCGGTGCGGCAAGGAGTTGCTTCAGCGCAATGTCTCGTGCCGCTGTTGCGGGCAGCCCCAAGGCATCGGCCATAGGCTTGCCGAGCAGCGCATCGCCGAGCGCCATAAACACGAGCATCAGCGTGTGTTCGGCAACCAGTTCGGCATCGCCCTCGACTGACAATTCGTCGACAATCTTGTGGAGCGCATTGAGGATCGGATCGAGCGCATCCTTGTTCCCCGAGATGATCATCCATGTCGCCAGCGCGCCGGCACCCTGTTTGTCGAACGCCGCAAAGGTCCAGTCGACAATCCCGCGCGGGTCCGCCTCCCCGCGCCGTGCCTTGATAACGGTGTCTGCAATGCTGGCACAAACGCGCTCGGCAAGCATCGCCGCCAGCGCTTTTTGCAGGTCCAGCGCCGTGCCGAAATGGTGGAGAAGATTGGCGTGCGTGCGTCCGACTTTGGCCGCAACAGCTTTTAGCGTTACGGCTTGCGGACCATCGGCAAGGAGGATGTCGTGTGCAGCAGAAAGCGCGGCGGCGCGACTTTCATCGGGCGACAGTCTTTTACGTTCACTTTGCATCGTTGTTGTTTTCTTTGGCTGCGACATCGCTCTTTTTACACGGTTCATCCTATTCTGGCTATCGACTTGACAGGCAAGTTGGTTCCGGCGCGAATGTGAGAATGATTGTCCCTCGACTGACGACGCGCCGCCTCATCCTCCGCGGCCTCACCATGAACGATTGGGAACCCTATGCGGCAATGTGGGCCGATCCGCGCGTCACGGCCTTCATCGGCGGCGAACCCCGCTCGCGCGACGTGGCGTGGACAAAATTCGGGCAGGCCGCCGCGATGTGGACGCTGTTTGACTATGGCAATTGGGCTGTGATCGACGGCGCTGATGCGACATTCCTCGGCGTCTGTGGCCTCGCCCAATATGAACGGGGGATTCCCGAACTGGGCGGATTTCCCGAATCGGGTTGGGCATTCGCCTTCGAAAGCTGGGGGCGCGGTATCGCAAGCGAAGCCATCGGTGCGGTTGTGGCATGGGCGGATACAAATCAGATTATGGAAACGCGCTGCCTCATCGACGACGGCAACGCTGCCTCGATCAAGGTCGCGGCGCGCAACGGCTATATGCCGTGCGCAGCGCTTCCCGACAAACAGGTTTTCAGGCGGCCATCGCCATCGGGTGCAGTTCAAGCGCGACCTTGATGCACGGCACATCGATACCGCGCGGGTTGCTGGGGCGCAGTTCTTGCCCTGTCGGCGTGAAGCCGAGCTTGCTCAGCACGCGGCCCGACGCAGCGTTGTCGGTGAAATGACCTGAAACCAGCCGACCGATCCTGAGCGTATCGCGCGCCATGGCGACAACCGCATGCCCTGCTTCGGTCGCAAAACCGAGTCCCCAGTGCGATGGCACAATCCAGTACCCCAATTCGAGGTCTTCGTTCTGCTGAGCAAGGCTGATGCCGCCAATCAGACGTGGCGACCCCATTGTGCGCTGGAAGATGAGGAGGTCGGCTTCACCGGCTTTTCGGTCGCGACCAAGATACGTCACCGCATCATTCACGACATAGGGCCACGGCGCGGTCGCCAGGTTCATCACGACATCTTCGCGCGCAAAGGCTTCTGTCAGGGCAGGGGCGTCTTCGACCCAGCCGGGCCGCAGCAACAGTCTTTCGGTCCGTGCAAACATTGACTCTCTCCTTGGGCGTGCCTTTATCCCGCGATAACGACGGGTCCGTGACACTGTTTCAGGGAGATACAAAAAAGGGAGCGCGGGGGTGACCCTTACTCCCTACGACCTGCCGTGGCAGATCTTCGGGTCACCCGCTTGGTGACCCGTAAATCGGACCACCGGTTATTCGGCTGCCATCATAATCGGATCGACCGACACATATTTCCGGCCTTGCTTGCCTTCGTGAAAGGCAATGCGGCCTTCGGCGAGTGCGAACAGGGTGTGATCCTTGCCACAGCCGACATTGCGGCCCGGCCACACGCGGGTGCCGCGCTGGCGCACAATGATGTTGCCGGCAAGCGCGTGCTCGCCACCGAACTTTTTCACGCCAAGACGACGACCGGCCGAATCGCGACCGTTGCGGGTTGAACCACCTGCCTTTTTATGTGCCATGGTCGTTTACTCCTTCGGTGCTTTGGCAACGGCTTTTTTGGCCGGTGCCTTTTTTACGGGCGTTTCTGCCTTAGGGGCAGCCGCTTTTTTCGGCGCAGCGGGTGCTTCGACCTCAGCCGCTTCGGCCTTGGGCGCTGCTTCCTTTTTGGGCGCTGCTTTCTTTTCTTCCGCAGCGCCGACGCTGATGATCTTCAGGATCGTGTGCTGCTGGCGATGGCCATTCTTGCGGCGATAATTGTGGCGACGCTTCTTTTTGAAAACGATGACCTTTTCGGCCTTCGCTTGTGCAATGATTTCCGCCGCGACGGTCAGGCCCTTGGCTGATCCTTCGCTGGTGAACAGCACATCGCCCAGCGCAACGCGCGAACCGGCTTCGCCGTCCATACGGTCAACGACGATTTTGTCTCCGGCGGCAACGCGATACTGCTTGCCGCCCGTGCGCACGATAGCGAACATGGGCTTGAACTCTTCTTAAAAGCAAATGACGCGCGCAGCAACATACCGCTCGCGAGAACGGGGCCAATAAGCGAGGGGGGGCGCGATGTCAACGCGATTCGCCGCGAAACGGCGCGCCAGCGCGATATCAAACGGTCAACGCTATATCCGTGTCATCACGCCCGCATAGTCAGGATCTTCGAGCGCTCGCCCCGCGCCCTTGGCAACGCAGATAAGGGCGTCGGCAGCGACAACGGCGGACAAACCGGTCGCGTCGGCGAGGACGCGGTCGATGTCGCCCAACAAAGCCCCGCCCCCGGTCAAGATAATGCCGTGATCGACGATATCAGCCGCAAGTTCGGGTGCTGTGTGTTCAAGTGCCGCGCGGACGGCCCCGACGATATGGTTGACGGGTTCGGCGATGGCTTCGGCGATCTCGGTTTGGGTAATCGTGATTTCGGTCGGACGGCCCGTGACGAGGTCGCGGCCGCGGACCTGCATCGTTTCGCCCGCACCATCGGGCTTTCGGGCCAAGCCGATGGTATGTTTGATGCGTTCTGCCGTGATTTCGCCGATCATGAGATTATGTTTGCGCCGGATCGACGACGCGATGGCATCGTCGAGTTTGTCGCCGCCCACGCGAACCGAGTTACTATAGGCAAGGCCACCGAGCGACAGCACGGCAACTTCGGTGGTGCCGCCGCCGATATCGACAATCAACCCGCCGATCGGTTCGGTGACCGGCATCCCGGCGCCAATTGCGGCTGCCATCGGTTCTTCGATCAGAAAGATGCGCGAGCCGCCGGCATTGGACGCGGCATCGCGAATGGCGCGGCGCTCGACCGATGTCGACCCGGATGGCACGCAAACCGCAATGTCATGTCGTCGCGGGATCTGTGTGGTCCCGCCAAGCGCTTTGTTGATGAAGTGCTTGATCATCTGTTCGGCCACATCGATGTCTGCGATGACACCGTCGCGCAATGGCCGGATCGCTTCGATGTTGCCGGGCGTTTTGCCCATCATCAGCTTGGCATCATTGCCGACAACTTTGACGCGCCTGACGCCATTGATCGTTTCGAGCGCGACAACGGAGGGCTCGTTCAAGACCACGCCCCGGCCTTTTACGTAGACGACGGTGTTCACGGTTCCGAGGTCGATGGCCAGGTCGTGCGACGCGAATCTTAGAAATGCCGGCAAACGCATCAACAGGCTGAACTTTCAGTGGGACGAGTGCGGCAACCAGTGTCGGCGCTGCTGCGGCTTGCGCGCCACTGCCGCGCCGGTCAATCGTCGAGAACGACGAACCGGTCCAGTTATCGGTCCAAACAATGTGATCGTGTTCAGCCAGACAGGAAATGATTTACCTGTGAATAGAGAATTGGTCGGTGCGCAAATGCGAATCCAATCCACGTTGTCGTCCTCGGTCAAAGCACTATCGGGGCTGATTCCGGCATATGCAGCAAATTCGGGTTTGCGAACTTCAACGATCCGCGCAAAGTGCTAGCAAAACACCGGGGAGCGGGTGATTGACGTATATCTTGGGCGGATGGCAAAGCGATTTCTCGACAGTCTGGAGCCGACAGGGCACCGATATTGCCGAAGCATTTGGCGAATGCGTTCATGCCGGGCTCGCTGCGACTGCGCTCGATGCCAGCGAGATTGAAACCGGCCATGTCGGCAATTTTACCGCCGAACTGTTTGCAAAGCAGGGGTTGCTTGGCGGGTTCTTCGGGCTCGTCGATCCCGCGTTCGATGGCCTGCCGACAGCGCGGCATGAAGCGGCCTGTGCGTCAGGCAGCGTCGCAATCCTTGCAGCGACGGCAGAGATCGAGGCGGGGCGCTACGACCTCGCCTGCGTTATCGGGATTGAACAGATGCGCAATGTGCCCGGAAAAACCGGCGCTGAACATCTCGGCACTGCTGCTTGGACGGGCCATGAATTCGCTGACGCCGATTTCGTCTGGCCGCGCGCCTTTTCCGATCTCGCCGACGAATATGACAAGCGCTATGGCCTCAAATACGAACATCTGATGCGCATAGCCGAAATCAATTTCGGCAACGCCAAACGCAACCCCAATGCCCAGACTCGCGCCTATCATTTCACACCCGGGAGCTTCACGGCAGACGACAATGCCAACCCCGTTGTCGAGGGCCGCATCCGCAAAATGGATTGCGGGCAGGTCACCGACGGCACTGCTGTCGTCTTCCTTGCGTCCCCGAGACGCGCCGCCGAATATGCGGAGAGACGCGGCATCGCCCTTGCGAGCATTCCGCGCATATCGGGCTGGGGCCACCGCTCGGCCCCCATCAGCTATGCCCGCAAGATCGAAGCGAGCGCAGGCAAGGCGTATATTTTCCCGCAAGTCCGCCGCGCCATCCTCGACGCGCGCGACCGCGCCGGGGTGGGTGACATCGCCCAGATCGACGCCGTCGAAACGCACGACTGCTTCACATCGACCGAATATATGGCGATTGACCATCTTGGCCTCACTGCCCCCGGTGAAAATTGGAAAGCCATCGAGGACGGCTCGATCGAAAGGGGCGGACGGCTCCCCATCAACCCCTCGGGCGGACTGATCGGGCTGGGTCATCCGGTGGGCGCGACCGGTGTCCGGATGCTGCTCGACGCCTACAAACAAGTTACCGGCACAGCTGGCGACACGCAGGTCGAGGGCGCAAAACGGGTGCAGACGCTCAACATCGGCGGGTCGGCCACCACGACCGTCAGCTTCATTGTGGATGCTGCATGATTACCGTCCTTGCCATCAACGCCGCGATCCTTGTCGTGACGTTCATCGCCGCCTGGCTGATCTGCCTCAAGCTGCGCGACGTAACACCCATCGACAGCTTGTGGGCCATCGGCATGGTCGTCATGGCGCTGGCGAGCTTTCTGCACACGCAAGGCGACCCGACACGCAAGGCGCTTCTGCTCGGCCTCTGCGCGCTTTGGGGCGTAAGGCTCGGCGGCTATCTGCTTTGGCGATGGCGCAATCACGGGCCGGACCGGCGTTACCAGACGATGTTTGCCAAAGCGCACGAGACCAAGGGCTGGGGCTTTGCCAAGGCGTCGCTGCTGATGGTCTTTGCGACGCAAGCCCCGCTGCTTTTCATCGTCTGCCTGCCGGTTCAACTCGGT
>JAYUQI010000033.1:0-15689 GCA_043756805.1 Sphingomonas sp. | reverse complement strand
GTAAAGAACAATTCCCGATGTCGCGAGGTGCAGCGGCCTGCGATAGCCAACGCGCACAGAATGCCCCAGATACCCCGGTGATTCCATTCTGGCGACGACGACCATTTCACCAACAGAGTGAAATGCGATGTGGCAAGCCTGACCGACCAGCAACGACAACTCTCGCATTCGCGGCAAAGCGATTTCGATCAGCCCTCTCGTCGGCGGTCGTTGCAGACCAAGCTGGAAAAGGCGGGCGGTCAGCGAAAAGCCATCCCGCCCTTGCACAACGAAACCCCGTTGCTCAAGAACTTGGACCATGCGAAACATCTCACCGGTCGAGCGACCCAGGCGCTGCACGATCTGACTTAACGTGAGCGGCTGGTTTTCGTGCGCAAGCAATTCGAGAACATCCAAGCCCTTTTCAAGCGCTGGCGCACGATATTGTCTTTCTTCGGGAAGCTGATCGTGTTGTGCCGCCATCGCATCGCCTTTTTTCGTATCTGCTTAATGCGTGAAAAAATTTCTAATGAACAGCCTGTTGCAGCTGATTGATCCTTCACGTCCCAACAATCGCTCTAATCAAAAAATAGCCCATTGACAGGTCATTTTTTGAAGTTATTTTCATAAGTGAAAAAATACTAGGGGAGAATGAAAATGAAGCACCTACTTCTTTTATCCGTTGCACCAGTCGCGTTGCTGGCAAGCCCAGCCGTGGCGCAAGCGCAAGGATCGCCTGCAGCCGCGACTCCAAACGCAGACAGTTTGACGTCGGGGGACGACATTGTTGTTACCGGTATTCGTCGCAGCCTTCAGGATGCCGCGGAGATCAAACGATCGAGCGCGGTCGTGTCAGATGTCATCTCTGCGGAGGATATCGGCCGGTTTCCAGATCAAAATCTTGCAGATTCGCTCCAGCGCGTCACCGGCGTTCAGATCGAGCGGAGCCTCGGCGAGGGCAATCGCGTCAGTGTTCGCGGGCTCAGTTCAGACTTCACACGCATTCAGTATAATGGCAGGACTATCACATCGTCCGGCGCCAGATCGTTCGATTTCGGTGTCTTGGGATCGGATTTCGTCTCGGCCGTGGAAGTCTATAAGACACCAACAGCGGATATGACCGAAGGCGGCCTTTCGGCGACTGTTAATGTCACGACGGCACGTCCCCTCGATGTCGGTAAAGATCGTTATGTCATCGCGATTGAAGGTATCTACGAACCGAACGCCAAGAAAATCGGTCCGCACGGCACGGTTTTCATCAACAAGATGCTGGGCGATGATGCTGCTGTTTATGTCGGCGCCGATTTCCAAAAGCGCTACACCAGAGAGTTTTCACTGGTGGGTTTCGGGTTTGAATCATCGGCCGAGAGCGCCAAGAGCCCGCCGCTCGATTATAATCGTGATGGCGACTTCAACGATACATTCCAGTTCGATCATGCGGTCGGCACGTCTGTTACTCAAGGGTACCGGCAGCGTCTAACGCTCGTTGGTGGGCTGCAGGCCAACCTCGGCGAAAATTTGCAGTTAAACACCGACGTTTTCTACGCCGATCTAAAGGATGATGCTCCGTTCATTCCGTTCGTCGGTCGTTTCACTTACACCATCGGTGCAGTTCAAAACAGCGCTGTCAGCGGCAATGCCGTGACTTATCTTGATGCAGATGGCGTCGACATTGCCAATAATGCCCGGTTCAATCTGACGAAGACACGTACGTTCTCACCATCGGCATCACTGACATGGAAGCAGGGACCGCTTCAGATTATTGCCGGCGCCACGTATTCGCGGACGAAGACGGAGATCAGCGAACTGGGTCTCGGCACCCGCGCGCATCTTCCGTTCTTTTACGATCTGCGCACCGATCCTTCCATGCCGACCTTCGGCTTTCCGTCGCGGTTCACTGCTGGCTACAATCCGAGCAGCTATGGTGTGATTGGCATTGATGGACGATACAAACAGCCGACGTTTGATCGCAACTATGACTTCAAGTTGGATGCGAGCTACGAGCTAGACGGTGGGTTTCTGAATAAAATCGCTGTCGGCGGCCTGTATTCGAACAGGCGTCTGCAATATGTATCGAGTGTCGTCAGCATTCCCGCCAGCGTGGTTGCCGCTCTTGCGGGGCTCCCGACGCGTCCCTCTACTTATGGTGGTGTCGAATTCGACGCGGCACCTTTCATGACAATTTTGAATGCGCCCAACGCCTACAGCAATTATAGCGGATCGGCCGTGCCAGCCACGCGGCTAATTTACGGCGATTTGAGCAAATTTCTTGCCGCCGTTCCGCTCGATAAGTTGCTCGCGGCATCGCCGCCGACTGCAAATACAGCAGCCGAGTATACAGTTACCGAGCAAACAAAAGCGGCGTATATTCGCGCAGACTTCGCGACCGACGATGATCGCTTTTCGGGTAATGTCGGGGTGCGATACATTTCGACGAAGCAAGTCACCAACGGCACCATACCCGATTTTAACACAATCGTCTTCACGGCCCAAGGCTCACAGACAACCGTCAACACGAGCGTCGGTTCGGCAGTGAACGAGTATAATTACTGGCTGCCGAGCTTGAACGCAAAGCTTCGCGTTGGTGAAAACGTGGTGGTTCGCTTTGGCGCTGCACGCACGCTCGCGCGCGCTCCGCTCAGCCTCCTCAGCACGTCAACGACAATCAATGCAAACGTGCTATCGATCAATTCGAGCAATCCGCAGCTGAAACCATATACGGCCGATCAGGCAGACGTCAGCGTCGAATATTATTTCGCGAAAACCGGCGTTCTCTCGATTGCAGGTTTTTACAAAAAGTTGCGTAACTATATCGTCAATGGCACCCGCACCGAAACCTACAACGTTCGCAATGCGCAAACCGGGATCACGACGGCGCAGACATTCCGGCGCTTTCTGCCAGCCAATGGCGATGATGTGGATTTGAAGGGAATCGAACTGGCCGTGCAGCTGCCGTTCAGTGCATTCACTTCGGGTTTCCTCGACGGCTTCGGCGTTGGCGCCAATGCCACATTCCTTGATGTCGGCTCGGTTGCGGTCACGCAAGGTGGACAGCGCCTGCCGATCCCTGGCGTATCCAAACAGACTTATAACGCGTCGGCCTATTTCGAAAAATCGGGTTTCGGCGCACGTCTGACTTACACGTACCGCAGCGGGTACACGATTGATCAGAGCAGCTACTTTGGAGACGGCGATTTCGCACGCTCCTATGGCCAGCTTGACGGCTCGTTGAGTTATGACTTGAACGACAAAATTTCGTTCACTGCAGACATTGCCAACATCACCAACAAGCCTCTCCAGACGTATAACAGCCTTGGGTTCGTCCGGACATTTACCAATCAGGGACGCCGTATCCAGTTTGGTGCCAGAGCGCGCTTCTAAATCCGGCAGGATATTTGCCGCCGACCGCTTGTTGCCAAAATGCACAAGCGGTCGGCGGCGACGCCATTGGAAATTCAACAGATTAGGTCGGTGACGTCACGAGACCGACTGTAAATCGCCAACAAGAGTAGCGTTTTGGCAAAGATCGAACGAATTGAAATTATGATGATATGCTTGGAACCGCATGTCGTCAGGACGGATGCGATTCAATCGTTCGTTATTCAGGAAACGCCTATCGTTCGCATCACCGATAGCGACGGTGCGGTGGGGACTGGATATAGCTATACGATAGGCACCGGGGGCCATTCGGTCATGGCGCTGCTCGAACGCACGCTCGCGCCGGCACTCCTCGGTCGCGATGCCGAAATGGTCGAAAAGAACTGGCGCGATCTGGTTTTTCTAACACACGCGACAACTGTTGGTGCGATTACGGCCATCGCTATGGCGGCAATCGATACCGCTCTTTGGGACTTGCGCAGCCGTAAAGCCGGGATTCCGCTCTACGAGCTTGCTGGCGGGGCACAGTCGTCAATTCCCCTTTATACGACTGAAGGCGGCTGGCTTCACCTTGACACGGCGACCCTCGTTGAAGACGCGATTGCGGCGAAAGAAAAAGGTTTTGGCGGTGCCAAGCTGAAGGTCGGTCGCCCCGTGCACGAGGACGTGTCGCGGCTTCGCGCCGTGCGAAAAGCGGTAGGCGATGATTTTGAGATTTTTGTCGACGCCAACCAGTCGCTCCACATTGATGAAGCACTGATCCGCGCGCGTCGTTTTGAAGAGTTCAACGTCGGCTGGTTTGAAGAGCCACTGCCCGCCGACGACATTGCGGGGCACGCGCGCCTTGCACATGCCACCAGCCTGCCCATTGCTGTCGGCGAAAGCATTTACAGCATTAGGCATTTTCGCGAGTATCTTCAGCGCGGCGCCTGTTCGGTCGTTCAGGTCGATGTTGGCCGCATCGGCGGTATCACGCCGTGGTTGAAAGTCGCGCATATGGCGGAATGTTTTAACGTCGTGGTCTGTCCCCATTTCTTGATGGAGCTTCATGTTGCGCTGTGTGCGGCGGTGCCGAATGCACGCTGGGTCGAGTATATTCCTCAACTCGACAGCATCACCATCGAAGGTTTGAGAATCGAGAATGGTCGTGCGTTCCCGAGCGAACAACCCGGTTTGGGCATCGCCTGGGACTGGGACGCGATTCGCGCGCGCACGATTGTATCGGGAGATATTCGATGAAGCGCTGTGGCTATGTTGTCCAATTGCGGCCGGAAGCCGTTGCCGAGTACAAGCGCCTTCACAAGGCCGTCTGGCCAGATGTTTTGGCAATGATTTTTGAATGCAACATACGCAATTACACCATTTTCCTGCGCGAGCCGGAAAGCCTTCTGTTTGCGACATTTGATTACATCGGTTCGGACCTTCAGGCTGACAGGGCCAAGATGGCCGCGGACCCGGCGACGCAGCGCTGGTGGAAAATCACCGATCCGCTGCAACAACAACTCGACACCTGTGAGACGAGTGAACAGTGGGCCGAAATGGAAGAAGTCTTTCACACGGATTAGCTCTCCCGGCGCGGCAGGCAGCGTAGTGCAAACGAAGGATTAACATGGGAAGATTGAAGGGTAAGCATGCGATCGTGACCGGCGCTGGCCAAGGCATTGGCCGTGCATCGGCCGAGCTGTTCGCGCGTGAGGGCGCGACCGTTCTTGCAATTGATCGCAATGCGGCAGCGCTTTCGACGTTATACGGATGCAAAACAGCCGTAATTGATCTTACCGACGCAGACGCAATCGCAGCATTCGGCCAAAACGCTGATAAAGTCGACATCCTCTTCAACTGCGCCGGATATGTCGATGCGGGCGCGATGTTATCGACGGACGATGCGGGGTATCGCCTGTCGTTCGACCTGAATGTCCACGCAGTCTATTTCATGATGCAGGCGTGCTTGCCAGCGATGATTGCCGGGGGCGGCGGCTCTGTCATAAACATGGCGTCGGTTGCGGGACCCGTTATCGGCGTTGCGAACCGCTTTGCCTATTGCGCGAGCAAGGCGGCCGTTGCCGGCATCACGCGGTCAATCGCTGTCGACTATGTGAAGGACAAGATCCGGTGCAACGCGATCTGTCCGGGGACCGTGCAATCGCCTAGCCTTGACGAAAGACTGGCAGCAACGGGCGACGCCGAAGCCGCACGGCAAGCATTTGTGGCGCGCCAGCCCATGGGTCGTCTAGGCATGGCCGATGAAATTGCCGCGCTCGCTTTGTATCTGGCGAGTGACGAAAGCGCTTATACAACAGGACAGCTTCACGTGATCGACGGTGGCTGGACGATGGCTTAAATCATGACAGCGATTGTGTGCACAGCGGATTTTGAGCGAGCGGCACGGGCGCGACTGCCGCGATTCCTGTTTGATTATGCCGATGGCGGCGCCAATGCTGAAATAACGCTCGGGCGCAACAAGAGTGACCTCGCTGACATCAGCTTGCGTCAACGGGTACTTCAAGACGTTGCGACACTCGATCTATCCACTGACCTTTTTGGCCGTCGCTTGCCGATTCCGGTTATATTGTCACCGATCGGTATCGGCGGCATGTACCGGCGTCGCGGTGAGGTGCAGGCGGCGCGCGCCGCCAACCGCCGCGGCTTGCCCTTTGGCGTGTCGACCGTTTCGCTGTGCGGAATGCGCGAAATTGCCCGAGCGACAGCGGGGCCCTTATGGTTTCAACTCTATGTGTTGCGCGATCGTGGTTTCATGGCCGACCTTATTGCGACCGCAAAGGAGTCGGGTGCAGAGGCATTGATCTTTACGGTTGATATGCCGGTCCCCGGATCGCGCTACCGCGATGCGCACTCGGGAATGTCGGGGCGGTGGTCACCGGCAAAACGCGTCATCCAGGCAATGGGGAAACCTGCATGGGCATGGGATGTCGGCATTCGCGGGCGACCGCACAAGTTGGGAAACCTCGAGCCGATCCTGGGTAAAGCGAGCGGCATGAACGATTATATGGGCTGGCTGGGTGCGAATTTCGATCCATCAATCCGGTGGAGTGACCTCGAATGGATCCGCGCTGCCTGGGACGGGCCGCTGATCATCAAGGGCATTCTGGATCCAGAAGATGCGCGCGCAGCCGCCGCGATCGGCGCGCAAGGCATCGTGGTTTCAAATCACGGCGGCCGTCAGCTTGACGGTGTTTTGTCGACGACACGGGCTCTTCCTGCCATAGCGCAGGCCGTCGGCGACCGGGTCACGGTTATGGTCGATGGCGGCGTCCGGTCGGGAATCGATGTCGTCAAGATGATCGCGCTCGGCGCGCGCGCTGTCCTGATTGGACGGCCCTGGTTGTGGGCGCTTGCGGCCCGAGGCGAAGCAGGCGTCACGCATCTTTTGGATATCATCGAAGCCGAAATGCGCGTTGCGATGACGCTCACCGGCGTAAATGCTGTCGAGAAAATCGACGGCTCCATTCTGGCATGAGGAACGCTACATGAAATTCTGTCGTTATGGATCATCGGGTCAGGAACGACCGGGGCTGATCGATGAGAACAATCGGATCCGCGATTTGTCGTCGATCACAGCCGATATCGACGCACATTTCGTCATGAATGCAGCCGAGACTTTGCGATCGGTCGATCAGGCAAGCCTGCCGCTTGTCGAAGGCACGCCGCGCTACGGCGTCCCAGTTGCTGGCACTCGGACTTTTGTTGCGATTGGTCTGAACTATGCCGACCACGCGGCTGAGTCCAATCTGCCAATCCCGAGCGAACCGGTTGTTTTCAACAAGTGGGTGAGTTGCCTCCAGGGTCCGGACGATCCGGTCACGATCCCGAACGGTTCAGCAAAAACGGACTGGGAAGTCGAGTTGGGCGTCGTGATCGGCAAGGCCGCCCATTGCATCGCAGAAGCCGATGCCCTCGCGCATGTCGCGGGGTACATGGTCGTGAATGATGTGTCCGAACGTCATTGGCAGCAAGAGCGCGGGCCGACGTGGGACAAGGGTAAAGGTTTTCCAACATTCGGCCCCGTCGGGCCGTGGCTCGTGACTCCCGATGAAGTGGGCGACCCGCAGAAATTGTCGATGTGGCTCGATGTGAATGGGCAGCGGATGCAGCAGGGCAATACATCGACGATGATTTTCACGATCGCACAGATTATCAGCTATTGCTCGCAATTCATGATATTGCTGCCGGGCGATATCATTACGACCGGAACACCACCAGGAGTCGGCCTCGGACAGAAGCCCGAGCCTTGGTATCTTAAGCCCGGCGACGTGGTCACGCTGGGGATCGAGCATCTGGGAACACAGCGACAGGAATTCGTGGCCTGGTCAGCTGGCAAGGGTTGAGGCGCGATCCATGACCATCGCCCGCCGCCGCATTGGTTCAACCGATCTGTGGGTGTCAGAACTGGGCTTCGGTGCGGCGTCGCTGGGCAATCTCTATTCACCTGTCACGGATTACAACGCGCGCGCCGCCATCGATGCGTCCTTGGCAGCCGGGGTAACCTATATCGACACGGCTCCGCACTACGGCCGGGGCCTTTCCGAGCGGCGGGTCGGCGATGCGGTGCGTCTGGCATCACATGTTGTTGTATCGACCAAGGTCGGACGACTGATGGAACCGGACGATATGATCCGCGATGATCGTGAACGCGACGGCTTTCGCTCTCCGCTACCGTTTCGATCAGTCTACGACTATTCGTATGACGGTATATTACGCAGTCACGAGCATAGCTTGCATCGGCTGGGACGAGCCAGGATCGACCTGCTCTTGGTGCATGATATTGGCCGGCTGACGCATGGTGACCGGGCTGATCATTATTGGGATCAATTGACGAAGGGCGGCGGCTTCAAGGCGCTGAACCGCCTGCGTGACGAGCACGTGATCGGTGCGTTCGGCATTGGCGTAAACGAAGTCGAAGTGTGCATCGCGACGCTGAGCGAAACGCGGCTTGATGCGATTTTGCTGGCCGGTCGATACTCACTTCTCGAGCAAGACGCGCTTGGCACACTTTTCCCGATATGCGCGCAGCATGGCACGTCGCTGATTATCGGCGGCCCTTATAATAGCGGTATCCTCGCGACGGGCACGCGAGGCAAAGGGCCATTCCGCTACAATTACTGCGATGCGCCTCACGCCATTGTCGCGAAAGTGCGTCGGATCGAAGACGTCGCAGCACGATATAATGTGCCCCTGGCGGGCGCTGCTTTGCAGTTTGTTCTTGCCCACCCGCAGGTTGCCTCGGTCATTCCGGGCATCGACAGCGCGGCACGACTTGAAGCAACCATTCATCTTTACCAAACCCCGATCCCGCCCGATTTCTGGGCTGAACTGCGGCACGAGGGGCTGCTCCAACCTGAAGCCCCGACGTCATAACTTAGCTCAGTAAACGCCATTCTCATCAATCCGCCATGCTTGGCTATTTTATTACTCAGTAGCCGCATTTGTCTTGTCTATGAAAATTATTTCATATAAGAAATCAATCAGTGCAAGCGCGACAGAGAATGTGGGTAGCTCCTTGCGATAAACGACGTGCGTGCAGGCCTGCCATTTTAGGGCGCTGATGAAGTTTTCCGTGTCACCGCAACTTCCGTTGCAGGGGTATAAATCCTTCCAGGAGAGTGAAATGCCGGAGCGAAAAAGTGGTCAGATAAACTTGCTTGGCGCTATTATAAGTATCTTTTTGGCGCTGCTTCCAGCGGTCGCGCTTGCCCAGACGGCAACGACAGCGAGTCGTGTTCCCATTTATCCGTCAGGTCGGATCGATCCTTCGCGCGTGAACGTGCTTTCGGCGATGGATGCCACCCGCACCGGTGAGTTCCAGAACGGCCAATTGACACATCTGAAAACCGAACTGCTTGGGTGGCAGGATTCAAACCAGGCCCTGTCCTGGGTCATCACGGTTCAGGAAACAGCGGATTACGCGGTGACGGCGTTGTTGCGCGTCGATTCCAAAGTGCCCGTTGTCTTGACCGTTTCAACGGATCGTTCGACAGTTAGCGCATCTGTCCCGGTCGATGCCCGTGGCTTTCAGAGCCGTCGTGCTTTCGATACGTTGCTTCGACTGACGAAAGGGCGAAACGTCGTTACGCTTCGTCTTACACCCCAGCCGACCGATGCGCCGTTCCAGGCACAAATGCTTGCGCTTGAGTTGACCCGGCCGCAAGTTCGCGACGAGCTTCAACGAGCTGCATTGGCAGTTCGCGCCGACGTCCGCTGGATGGCACGCGAGACTTTTGGTGTTGGCTTTCATTGGACCAAGCGGACGATGCCGCGAACGGGTCGTGCAAAATCCTATGATCAGGCTGTTGCCGATTTCGATGTCGAACGGTTTGCCGATCAGGTCGCGTCGACCGGAGCGAGCTTCGTTGTTCTCACCACTTCGCATTCGGACCAATATATTCCGGCGCCGATAAAAGCGCTCGACCAGATACTGCCGGGGCGGACCACCAAACGCGACCTTATCGCGGATCTGATCGCTGCGCTTGGCAAACGACAAATAAAACTCTTTCTTTATTACCATCTTGGCCCGATCGAGGACCCTGCGTGGAGCACTGCTACTCACATGTGGGACAGTGATTCGACGCGCTTTTTCAACAATTGGCGAGCGATTATCGGCGAGATGGGCACCCGCTATGGCAAAGGTCTGGCGGGCTGGTGGTTCGACGATGGTCTCGGTAATTATTATTACCGAAGCCCGGATTGGGCGGCGCTGCAACAGGCGGCCAAATCGGGTAATCCGCAACGTGCCGTCTGCTTCAATTCCTGGAGCGGTGCTTCGGCAACCGAATTTCAAGACTATTATTGCGGCGAGGAAGTGGCACCCGGTGGGCTGAATGAATTTCTGAATACGGACGGCAGCTTGGGCGGAACTTTGCAAAAAGGTGGTGATGGCCGCATCCTCAAAGGCCAATTTGTCGGACTTCAGTCAAGCGCCATGTTTGTCGTTGAAAGTGACTGGGTGCACACAAAGCGAGACACCGAGGTTGCCGATCCCAAATGGACGCCCCAATCGCTTGCGAAGACAATGGCAGCATTGAAAGCACATGGCACGGCGCCGATACTCAACATGCTCATTTATCAGGACGGCACGATCGCCCCAAAATCATTGGAACTTGTTCGAAACGCGGCACGGATTGCCGGCGTCGCTGAGGTTGAACGAGACGCCGCTCGCTGAGCCTTTTCAGCAGCCGCTACTGTGTTTTGACAAAACTTGCGCTATGTGGCTTGTCGTTTCGTGGAAATGGCGTGCCGGCGACGCGTAAATGCGATGTGAGCGAAATGATTTTACAGGAAAAGTGGTGCCCGGGGACGGGATCGAACCGCCGACACTGCGATTTTCAGTCGCATGCTCTACCAACTGAGCTACCCGGGCATGTGCGTGTGCAACGCGAAAGCGCGCTCTTATGCGGGCGCGGCGCGGCTGTCCAGCCTTCACATGCGGGTCACGCGAACGCTCTGGTTGCGGAACATGGCTGTGCCGAACACCGTCATGAACGCAATGTCGGTTGCGTCACGACCGACAGCGATGCGGACAATATCGTCGGCGCGCGCCATGCCCGTTGCATCAACCAGATGCCACGCATCCTCGAGCCAGACTTCGACGACGGCATGAAAATCGGGCGGTGTCACATCGGGCGCATAGGCGGACACGATCCGCGCCGGAATGGCAGCAGCGCGGGCAAAGCTGGTCAGCAAATGCGCATAGTCGCGGCACACGCCTTGCCGCTGGACGAACGTGTCCGATGCGCTTGTGTCGCTATCAGACGCGCCGGAGACATAGGCGATGTTGGCCGTGATCCAGTCGCGCATCGCAACGATTTTTGCGCCACCGCTGTGTTCACCGAAATCCTGCGCCACCAGCGCTTCGAACTTGTCGCTTTCGCAATAGCGGCTGGGGAGCAGATAGGGAACGACCAGCGCAGGCAAATCGCGCGGATCGGCCGCGACAAGCCCTTTAATCGGAATGACGATCCGGTCGATTTCGACAGTGGCGCTGTAATGCGCGTGGAACTGGCCGACGCCGGCGGCCCATGTCCGCTGGCCTACAGCTTCGTTGCCTTCGACCGGCCGGAGGCGTTCAGGCGAAGAGACCGTCAGCTTGTCGCCGATGATCCGCTGGTCCGCCATCTGCGCGACTTCGACCTGAAGCAGCACGTCGTGCGGTTCGGGCAAGTCATAGACGAGCACGACATCGATTTCGACGCGCATGGGAATCGGCCCTTTTCTTGAAGCGAAACTCGGCTATGCGCGGAATTCCAGCGATGGGGAAATGATGAAAAACTTTGTCGGTAAGGCTGTTCGTAACATCGGCATCGGGATGTTGTTCCTGATCGTCGGGCTCTGCGCATTGATCATCGTCGTGCCGCCCTTTCTCGACCGGGTTTATTATGATGGTCCCGCCAGCGGCCACTACGACAGCGAGCGGTTTTTCAATCCCGGCGGTGATGATACGCTGCGTCCGCCCGGCGGCAATCGCGGCAACTTTCTGATCCGCTACCTCACGGGCAGCGACGGTCGTCCGTCCTGGCCGGACATGGTGCCTGTCAAGCAAGGCTATGGCGCGGCGGAAGCAACGCCCTGTCCCATCACCAATCCGCGCATTGCGGAAAACTGGAAACGCTGCGTCGACACGGTTGATCCGACCAAAATGTATGCAACGTGGATCGGTCATGCGACGGTGCTTGTCCAGTCAAATGGTCTCAATATCCTCACCGATCCGATCTTCGGCGCAACCGCTGGGCCGTTCGGCGTCGGTCCGCGCCGGGTGACCGTGCCGGGCATCGCGTTCGACGATTTGCCCAAGATCGATGTCGTGGTCGTCAGTCACAACCATTATGATCACATGGACTTGGGCACGCTCAAGAAATTGTGGGATCGTGACAAGCCGCTGATCGTCACCAGTCTGGGCAACGAGACCGTCATGAAGAACGCAGGAATTACCGCCATTGCGCGCGACTGGGGTGAGCGCGTTTCGGTCAAGCCCGGTGTCGATGTGATCGTCACGCGCAACCACCACTGGAGCAGCCGCTGGGGCGTCGACCGCAACCGCGCGCTCTGGTCGAGCTTTGTCGTGACGCTCCCCGGTGGCAACATCATGTTTGCCGGCGATACCGGTTTTGGCAACGGCGAGTGGCCGGTTGAGGCAGCGAAATATGGCCCCATCCGCCTCGCGCTTATCCCGATTGGGGCATTCCGCTTTGTGCCGGGTCAAATGGGCATCGGTAGTCATATCGGCCCGATTGACGCTGCCGAGGTTTTCGTGCGCTCAAAAGCGCGGACAGGCATCGGCATTCACTGGGGGACGTTCCGGCTGAGCTTCGAGGCCTATGACACGCCGCCCAAACTGCTTGATGCGGTCAACAAGTGCCGCGGCGTGCAAGGCTTCGGCACGGTCGCGCTTGGCAAATCGACCGAGATCGCGCCGCTGACCGCGCCCGTGCTCGCGCTTCCGCCGCCAATCCCGCTTGATCCGAAATGCATCGACACCGCAGCGGTGCGCGCGCTGAAATGAAATTGATCTTTGTCTATAATGCCAATGCCGGCATCGCGGCGGGCATTATGGACAGTATCCACAAGACGCTGTCACCCGCGACCTATCCGTGCAGCCTGTGCGCGATTACCTATGGCGCGGTGCGGATGAACCCGACGTGGCGGGCGTGGCTGAAGGTGCAAGCGTTTGAAACCATATTCCACCACCGCCCTGATTTCCGTGCGGCCTATCCCGATGTCGAGGTTGCGCTGCCGGTGATTTTGGTTGCACGCGATGGCCAGGTGGAAACGCTGGTCGCGGCAGACGAGTTTGGCGAAGCGCCGACGGTTGCGGCGTTAATTGCGCTTATCGAATCGCGATTGTCCTAACGCGGCAGCATCGCACCCATTTGTGCCCCACCAAAAATATGGACATGCAAATGCGGCACTTCTTGATGGCCATGACCGCCGATATTGCTCAGCAGGCGGTATCCGGGTGCCGGAAGGCCCGCCGCGCGCGCCACATGACCGACCGCCCGGATAAAACCGGTGATTTCCGCGTCGGTCGCCGTCGCGGTAAAATCATCCCACGACACATAACGTCCCTTGGGAATGACCAATATGTGTACTGGTGCCTGCGGGTTGATGTCGTGAAAGGCGATCACGGTATCGTCTTCGTAAACCGTTCGGTTGGGAATCTCCCCGCGCAGGATTTTCGCAAATATATTGCTGTCGTCATAAGGGAGCGTGGCGTCGATGGGCATGACTTACTCCGTGCGCGCCGCTTTTTCGAGAAGGCCCGATGTGCCCTCGCGGCGGGCGAGTTCGGCTTCGACATCGGCAAGCGAGATGCCTTTTGCGTTCAGCAGGACAAGAAGGTGAAAGATCACATCCGCCGCTTCGGCAGTGAGCGCGGCTTTGTCTTGCGCTAAAGCGGCAACGACCGCTTCGACGGCTTCCTCGCCGAATTTGCGCGCGATCAGCGGCACGCCGCCGGCATTCAACCTGGCGACATAAGACGTGTCGGCGTCAGCGCCGCGCCGCGCGGCAATGGTTGATTCGAGCTGGCGAAGAATGTCGGTCACGCAACCGTTAAGCGGCGTGAGGCCGCTTGCGTCAAGCGTTGTCGTTGTCGTCATATGGCGGTGCCTTGCTTGACCTGCGCCCGATAATGAGCCCGGCAACAGCCAATCCGAACAACGCAATGTCAGTCGGCTCGGGAATCTTGATGCTCCCCTGCGCCAATGCCGGCGTGCTCATCACGAGCAACGCGGCAAATGAATACCCCCGTATCATAAGTGTCTTATCGCACAGATGGTTACCGAGTCGCTAGTAAACAGACGTAAATTGCTGCGCTGCGAAATACCGAATTGGGACAGTTATTTAGGCGCGCGGACCGGGTATCCAGCGGCTTCAAACGCGCGGTGGGCATCACTGATCGTTGCGTCACCGAAATGAAATATAGACGCGGCGAGAACCGCGCTGGCATGCCCTTGTGCGACGCCCTCGACGAGGTGTTCCAAATTTCCGACGCCGCCGCTCGCGATAACGGGAATATCGACTGCGTCGGCAATGGCACGGGTGAGTTCGAGGTCGTAACCATCGCGGGTGCCGTCACGGTCCATCGAGGTCACGAGCAATTCGCCCGCGCCAAGCCGCGCGAGGTTGAGCGCATGCGCGACGGCGTCGACGCCCGTAGCCATACGCCCGCCGTGTGTAAATATCTCCCAACGGATGCGTTCAGGGTCATCAACCCGCCGCGCATCAACCGACCCTACGACGCATTGGCTCCCGAAACGCCCGGCAATGTCCGCGACCAGCTCGGGCCGGGCAACAGCTGCCGAGTTGACCGCAACCTTGTCTGCCCCCGCCAGCAACAATGCGCGCGCGTCATCGGCGCTACGCACGCCGCCGCCAACGGTCAGCGGCATGAAACAGACCTCGGCCGTGCGGCGCACGACATCGATGATCGTGTCGCGCCTCTCATGGCTTGCGCCGATGTCGAGGAAACACAATTCATCCGCTCCCGCCGCATCATAAGCGCGTGCCGCTTCGACCGGATTGCCGGCATCGCGCAGGTTAACGAAGTTAACCCCCTTCACAACGCGGCCATCGGCCACGTCAAGGCAGGGGATGACGCGGATGCGGACAGTCATGCCCAAACTCCGTATGGCTGAGCCTGTCGAAGCCCTGCCCTTCTTTCTTCGACCGCGTTTGAAGAAGGACAGCCCTTCGACAAGCTCAGGGATACGGCATTTTTCGTCATGCCGCCGCTACTGCAAGCGCCGTCGCAAGATCGAGCCGCCCGTCATACAGCGCGCGGCCCGTAATCACGCCTTCGATCCCGTCCTTCGCATGGATGGCGAGCATGCGGATGTCACCGACATTTTTGACGCCGCCGCTCGCGATGACCGGCAATGTCTGTGCACGGGCCAAGTCCACGGTAGTCTCGACATTGCAGCCCGTGAGCATTCCGTCGCGACCAACATCGGTAAATAATAGAGCGGCTACGCCCGCATCCTCGAACCGCCGCGCCATATCGAGCACCGACACGTCGGAGACATCGGCCCAGCCCTCGGTCGCGATAAAGCCGTCGCGCGCATCGACACCGACCACAACGCCGCCGGGGAATGCCTTTGCGGCATCGCGGACCAACTGCGGGTCTTTGAGCGCGGCGGTCCCGATTACGATCCGCGAAACGCCGCATTCGAACCAACCCTCGACGGCTGCCATCGTGCGGATGCCCCCCGCCGACCTGCACATGGCCGGGGAAGGTTTCGACGATCTTTGCAACGGCATCGGCGTTGACCGCATGCCCCGCAAACGCGCCATCGAGATCGACGACATGCAGATGTGCTGCA
>JAYUQI010000032.1:0-5397 GCA_043756805.1 Sphingomonas sp. | reverse complement strand
ACCTTATGACATCGTCCGCAAAATGCGTGCCTCGATCCTCGTGCTTGGGCCGATGCTGGCGCGGATGGGCGAGGCAACGGTGTCACTCCCCGGCGGCTGCGCGATCGGCAACCGGCCGATTGATTTGCACCTGAAAGCGCTCGAAGCGTTCGGCGCAACCGTCGAAATGCTGGCGGGTTATGTCAAAGTCTCCGCCCCCGGCGGCCGCGTGCCCGGCGGCACGATGCGCTTTCCCATCGTCTCGGTTGGCGCGACTGAAAATGCGCTGATGGTTGCTGTCCGGTCCAAGGGCACTTGCATCATCGAGAACGCGGCGCGCGAACCGGAAATAGTCGATCTCTGCCGCTGCCTGATCGCGATGGGCGCAAGCATCGACGGCGTCGGCACCGAAACCCTGACCATCGAAGGGCGCGACCGGCTCCACGGCGCGACTTATGCCGTGATGCCCGACCGGATCGAGGCGGGCAGCTATGCCTGCGCCGTCGCGATTGCGGGCGGCGAGATCGAACTGGTCAATGCCGATCCGAGCGAGATGGGCGCAACGCTCGATGCGTTGAAAGAAGCCGGCGTCGGGATCGAGACAACCAAGTCAACAATCCGCGTGAAGTCGGACGGCAAGCTCGGCCCGCTGACGCTGTCAACCGCGCCTTATCCTGGCTTTGCCACTGATATGCAGGCGCAATTCATGGCAATGCTCTGCATGGCTGATGGTGCCAGCGTGCTGACCGAAACGATCTTCGAAAACCGATACATGCACGTCCCCGAACTCGCGCGGATGGGCGCGGATATTCAGGTAACAGGGCGGTCGGCGGTCGTGCGCGGTGTTCGGCAAATGAATGGTGCCCCCGTGATGGCCACCGACCTGCGCGCCTCGATGTCGCTGATCATCGCCGGGCTGGCGGCCAAAGGCGAAACGCAGGTGCAACGGGTGTATCATCTCGACCGCGGCTATGAGCGGCTCGAGGAAAAGCTGAGCGCGGTAGGGGCGGACATCGAGCGGGTCAGCGATGGGTGACCTCGCGAAAAAGTGTCTGACACTTTTTCGGGCAGATGTCTCCGTTCGACAACGGTTTTCGAAAAAAGTGTCAGACACTTTTTCGCTATGACCGAATCCGACTTTCTCGCCCTTCTCCGCCCGCTCGCCACGCATCCGGCGGCGCGGGGGTTGATGGATGATGCGGCGGTGCTCTCCGGCTTTGGGGGGGGCGATCTGGTGTTCACGCATGATATGCTGGTCGAAGGCGTCCATTTCCTGGCCGACGATCCGCCCGCAGACGTCGCGTGGAAATTGCTTGCGGTGAATCTGTCCGATCTGGCGGCGAAGGGAGCGGTGCCGGTTGGCGTCCTGCTCGGTTATCCGCTCGGCGACGATGCGTGGGATCGCGCGTTTGTCGCGGGACTTGGCGAAGCGATGGCTGTTTTCGATGTGCCGCTTCTGGGTGGCGATACGGTGCGCGGCCCCCGCGTCCTGTCGCTGACCGCAATCGGGCGGAGTGTGATTGCCCCGTCACGGTCGGGTGCGCAAGCGGGGGATGCGCTGTATGTCACCGGGGTGATCGGGCGCGCGGGGTTGGGGCTCGACATTGCGAAACAAAACCGCAGTCCTGAGCCTGTCGAAGGACGGTCAACGCGAACCGCCCTTCGACAGGCTCAGGACTGCGGGCATCTCAACGCCTACCGCCGCCCCACCGCGCGCCTTGCCGAAGGCCAAGCCCTCGCGCCCATCGTCCATGCGATGATGGATGTGTCCGACGGACTCTTGATCGATGCGCAGCGGATGGCCGATGCGAGCAAACTGGCGCTCGAAATTGATCTCGATGCCGTGCCGCATGTCGGCGAGATCATGGCCGCGATCACGGCGGGCGATGACTATGAACTGCTCTTTGCCGCCGCGCCCGATGCGATGCTTCCCGTGCCCGCCGCGCGCATCGGGCAGTTCTCCGACGGCACTGGTCTTACGCTCTGCAACGGCGACGGCCCCGTCGCTTTGCCGCAAAGGCTTGGCTACACGCATGGATAAGGTTGCATTGCGCCACACGTCCCCTCTATAGGCGCGCCCAATCACTGCCGCGCTGAAGCGTGGCCTGCCGACGACATAAGGGGAACTCCGGCTCATGAATCTCGTTCTTATCGCCATCGCGTGCGGCTTCATCGCTGTGCTTTATGGAGCGCTCACCAGCCAGCAAGTGCTGCGCGCCTCCGCGGGCAATGCCAAGATGCAGGAAATCGCCGCCGCGATTCAGGAAGGCGCGCAAGCCTATCTGTCGCGCCAATATCGCGCGATTGCGATTGTCGGCGTGATCGTTGCGGTGCTGGTGGCCTATTTCCTCGGGCTGACGTCGGCCGTCGGCTTTCTGCTCGGCGCGATCCTCTCGGGCGCGACGGGCTTTATCGGGATGAACATCTCGGTGCGCGCGAATGTCCGCACGGCGCAGGCGGCGTCGGTCGGTCTTCAGGAAGGCCTGACGATGGCATTCCGCGCTGGTGCAATCACCGGCATGCTCGTGGCGGGCCTTGCGCTCCTCGCGATTGCCGGATTCTTTTATTACCTCATCGGACCAGCGGGCCACCTTCCCAACGACCGTGTTGTTATCGACGCGCTGGTTGCGCTGGCGTTCGGCGCGTCGCTGATTTCGATCTTCGCGCGCCTCGGCGGCGGCATCTTCACCAAGGCGGCTGACGTCGGCGCCGATCTCGTCGGCAAAGTCGAAGCCGGTATCCCCGAAGACGATCCCCGCAACCCTGCGGTCATCGCGGACAACGTCGGCGACAACGTCGGCGATTGCGCGGGCATGGCGGCTGACTTGTTCGAAACCTATGTTGTGACAATCGGCGCGACGATGGTGCTGATCGCGCTGCTCGTAAAGGGCGCGGGCGATGCCTTGCTCCCCCTGATGAGCCTTCCTCTGCTCATCGGCGGCGTCTGCATCATCACATCGGTCCTCGGCACTTATTTCGTCCGCTTGGGCAAAAGCACGAACATCATGAATGCCATGTACAAGGGCTTTATCGTAACCGCCGTTTCGTCGGCGGTCGTGATCTGGTTCGCCACGCAATATGCGCTCGGCGACATGGAAGCTGTGATGGGCGCGAGCCTCGACGGCACCGGCGGGTTCACCGGACGCACGCTTTATTACTGCATGTTCCTTGGCCTCGTGATCACCGGCCTCCTCATCTGGATCACCGAATATTATACCGGTACCAATTATCGCCCAGTGCGCAGTATCGCCAAGGCGTCGGAAACCGGCCACGGCACCAACGTCATTCAGGGTCTGGCGATCAGCCTTGAATCGACCGCACTGCCCACGCTCGTGATCTGTGCGGGCATCATCATTGCCTATCAGCTGGCGGGCCTCATCGGCATTGCCTTTGCGGCAACCTCGATGCTCGCGCTGGCGGGCATGGTCGTCGCGCTCGATGCTTATGGTCCGGTGACTGACAACGCGGGCGGCATTGCTGAAATGGCGGGCCTCGACGACAGCGTTCGCCAGAAAACCGACGCGCTCGACGCGGTAGGCAACACGACCAAGGCCGTGACCAAGGGCTATGCCATTGGTTCGGCAGGCCTCGCCGCGCTCGTGTTGTTCGCCGCCTACACGACCGATCTCGACGAGTTCTTCCCGAACCTCGACGTCGATTTCAGCCTCAAGAACCCCTATGTCATCGTCGGGCTGCTGCTCGGTGCGCTGCTCCCCTATCTCTTCGGGGCGATGGGCATGACGGCCGTGGGCCGTGCCGCAGGCGAAGTGGTGAAGGACGTCCGCGACCAGTTCGCCAAGAACCCCGGCATCATGACCTATGAGAGCAAGCCCGATTACGCGCGTACGGTCGATCTGGTGACCAAGGCGGCGATCAAGGAAATGATCGTGCCGTCGCTGCTCCCGGTTCTGGCTCCCATCGTGGTCTATTTCGTGATTACGGCGGTTGCGGGTCAGGCGCAGGGCTTTGCCGCGCTTGGGGCGCTTCTCTTGGGTGTGATCGTCGGCGGCTTGTTCGTCGCCATCTCGATGACGTCGGGCGGCGGCGCATGGGACAATGCCAAGAAATATATCGAAGACGGCAACCACGGCGGCAAGGGCAGCGAAGCCCATAAGGCAGCGGTGACCGGTGATACCGTCGGCGATCCCTATAAGGACACCGCTGGCCCCGCCGTGAACCCGATGATCAAGTTCACGAACATCGTCGCGTTGTTGTTGCTGGCGGCATTGGCCCACGCGGCGTAGACTCTAGTGAATTTAAGTTGTTTCACTAATTTCGTCATTCCCGCGAAGGCGGGAATCCAACGCCCGTTCTCGTAGTTCAGGCGTTGGACCCCCGCCTTCGCGGGGGTGACGAGAAATATGGATCAATCAAAAGTCATAAAACGCTAATTCGCGTCGGCAATCGCGATCAGCGCGGCATCCATAATCGGCTGTGCCCGCGTGCCAGCGGGCATGTCGTTGGCAAAGAGCGAGAAGGTCAGTTCGCGCCCACTCTTGGCGATCATATAGCCCGAGAGCGCAGCGGTCGCATTGAGTCCGCCGGTTTTGGCAAAAATACGACCTTCAAGTGTCGTCCCTTTGAAGCGCCGGGCAATCGTCCCGTCAACGCCGCCAATCGGCAGCGTGGCGCGCCACGCCGGGCCCCACGCTTGCGCCGCGACCCAGCGCAGAAACGTCACCGCCCCGCGCGGCGCGACGCGGTTGTAAGTCGACATACCCGACCCGTCGGCGAAATCATAAGCGGTGCGAGGCACGCCTGCTTTGGTCAGCATGATCTCGATCGCTGCAAGGCCGCCATCCAGACCTTTGCCGTCCGTGCCGCCCAGCCGCCGCGCGAGCAAGTCGGCATGCAGGTTCTGGCTGACTTTGTTGATGACTTTGATGTCATCGGCGAGCGGCGGTGGCGTGAGGCGGGCCAGAATAATGGGCGGCGGATCGAATTTACGGCACCCCATTTTCGGGCAGGCTTCTGCGATGACAGAGGGAGGAAGCGGCCCCTCTTCCTTGTATCTTGACCGGATTTCGCCCTTCACGCGGACACCGCGCGCTTTAAGCAATGCTGCCAATTGCCATGCGGCATAATGCGCAGGGTCATCAATCCCGAGGGCGATTTTTTCGGGTGCCTCGCCCACAGCAATTTTTCCAAACAATATTACGCGGCGTTCAAAGGGAAGGCGCTTCACATCAAGCGTATTCGGACCGCGGGCAATCGTCGTCGCTTGGTTTTCGATGGTGAAATAGTCCGAGGAAAAGGCAACGATGGGCAACATGCCAGCGTAGGACGGCTTCACCGTTAACGGCAGTTCATTACTGTCGAGGCTAAGCGCGGCAATCCCCGTGCCCGAGCGTTCGGCGACATTGTTCCAGCTCATGCCCGGGCTCCAGCGCTGGTCAGGCCACAGCGCCGCGTCGCCGA
>JAYUQI010000031.1:0-15814 GCA_043756805.1 Sphingomonas sp. | reverse complement strand
CCGGCGCGCAGGTTGAGATTACCGATTTGGCAGGGGATGAAAATCATTATGCGGCGCGTGTGGTTTCCGAAACATTTCGGGGGCAGCCGCGCATCCGCCAGCATCAGGCGGTTTACAATGCGCTCGGCGGGCGGATGGGCGGCGTGCTCCACGCGCTCCAGCTGACCACCGCTGTGGAATGATTTTTTCTCCGCTTACCCTGAGCCTGTCGAAGGGCTGTCCTTTTCTTTTACAGGGTCGAAAAGAAGGACAAGGCTTCGACAAGCTCAGCCCGAACGGGTTCGTTTTTGAAGGATTGATAGAATGACAGACGCCGTTCACGCCCGCATTGCCGAACTCGTCACGACAAACAATGTCGTCCTGTTCATGAAAGGCACGCCGCTGTTTCCCCAGTGCGGTTTTTCATCGAAAGCGATTTCGATTCTTGACCATCTGAATGTCGAATATGCGACGGTCGATGTGCTGCAGGACATGGAAATCCGCCAGGGCATCAAGGAATATAGCGACTGGCCCACCGTGCCGCAGCTTTACGTCAAAGGCGAATTTTTGGGTGGCAGTGACATCATGATGGAAATGTATGAAGCTGGCGAACTTCAGGATGCGCTGGCGGCGTCCTGAAATCTGAAAAGCCTGGGGGAGGCAATGTAATGCAGAGTGCGCAAGGCCGGATAAAATATCTGGACGGCCTGCGCGGCATTGCGATCATGCTGGTTATTCTGAGCCATTATTGGGGCTTGGGATGGACCGAAATATTGCCGTTCGGCGACAGGTTCGGATCCATACGAGTCATCCGGCAGGGATGGGTGGGTGTCGAACTGTTCTTTCTGATCTCGGGCTTTGTCATCTTGATGACAATCGAGCGTTGTGTCGACCTCAAGCAGTTTCTTTACAAGAGATGGCTGCGGCTTTTTCCCGCGATGCTGATCGTCACGATTGTGACATTGGCATTTAACTGGTCGATTCAGCCAGTCGAGCAGTTTTCGAACAGTCGTTGGTATGACGCCGTGCCCGGTCTGACGTTTTTCCCGCCATCATTTTATCATATGGTATTCGATGTCGATATTGACTCGCTACACCGGTCATTCTGGTCGCTCTACACAGAAGTCAGCTTCTACATCGTGTTTGGCATATTGTTTTTTGTTCTTGGCTGGAAAAGAGCAACACTGGCAATTGCGATCATCGGCCTCCTCGTGGTGTTCGGCCGCGCAATTTTGATGCAGGCTGGTGTATCCGGTTCCGGCCTTCGCATCATCGAGCCGTTTGGCTGGCTCGGCATAAAATTCTATGTGTGGTTTGCCAGCGGGATATTGTTTGCCAGAGCAAAATCGCTGAACGACGACCGGATATTTGCTTTGGCCTGCGCTGTGGGTTTGGTGGCCGCGACGCTTGTGAGTCCAAATTCAGCGCCGCTGAAATGGGATGATAGCTATGCAATGATTGCTGTGCTCATTCTGTTCGCGGTTGCGCAAAAGTTGTCAGTGCTTCAGCACATGCTCGAATGGCGACTATTGCTGTTGTTGGGCGCTGTGAGTTATCCGCTTTATCTGGTTCATGAAACGGTCGGTTTGGGCCTGATCGTATTGACCCACCGGTATCTCCCCCAAATTCCCGATGCGTTGATGCCGATACCGACCTTGGTGTTGATGATCGCTGTATCCTATTGGATTACGCGCAAGGTCGAGCCGGTGTTGAAAAGCCGACTGGAAAATATGGTCAGTCGGCGAAACATTGCCGCTGCCGCAACATGATGGCTCGCGCATCGGTGCGCGGGGCGGGAGGGCCGTAACGATGTCCGATGCGCAAGGCCGGATAAAATATCTGGACGGTCTTCGTGGCATGGCGATCATGCTCGTTATCTTCAGTCATTACTGGGGTTCCCAGTGGATGACGAACCTAACGGTCATCGAGTCTGTAGCATCATTGAGACCCGTCCGGCAGGGGTGGGTTGGCGTCCAGTTGTTCTTTCTGATTTCAGGGTTTGTAATTCTGATGACAATCGAACGATGCACGAGCGCACGACAGTTTATTTACAAGCGCTGGCTGCGGCTGTTTCCGGCGATGGCGATTGCGACCGCACTGACCGTGGCGTTCAACTATTCCATCCAGCCGATTGAAAAGTTTCACAATACGCCGTGGTATGATGCGATCCCTGGCCTGATCTTCGTCTCGCCTTCGCTTTTGCAGGTCATATTTCAGATCGACATCGATTCGCTTCATCGTTCATTCTGGACTCTGTATGTCGAAGTCGGTTTCTACGTTGTTTTTGGGATTTCCTATTTTTTCATGGGATGGAAACGGGCGACATTGCTGCTTTTGGGGCTTGCCTTGGCTATTTTATCGGCGCTGCCAATTCTGATGCGCCTCGGTGTTTCGGGTGTCGGCCTCAGGGTGGTGGAGCCATTCGATTGGCTTGGTATTAAATTCTATCTTTGGTTTGCGAGCGGGATCTTTTTTGCCAAGGCCAAAAGCCAATCGAGCACGCCACTTTTTATGTTTGCCATTCTGACGGGGTTAGCCGCCGCTTTGCTGGTCAGTCCGTTTCCGATTCCCCTGACGTGGGATGATCGATACCCGATGATCGCAGCGCTTGTTTTCTTTGCCGTCGCTCAACGATGGCAGGTGCTTCAGGCGATGCTCGAGTGGCGACCACTGCTTCTTATCGGCGCTGTCAGTTATCCGCTTTATTTGATTCATGAGACTATCGGATTTGGTCTGCTCGTCTTGCTGAAGCGTTATCTACCGCAGATCCCCAATGAATTGCTCCCCATCCCGATAGTGGCGCTGATGATCGGCGTTGCGTATTGGATAACGCGGCGGGCCGAACCCGAATTGAGAGCGTTTCTCGAGCGTCGCTTGAACAGACACAGACTGACCGCCACAAACACCGCGTAAGTTCTTATCGTTTTCTGGAAATATGTCGGGTGAGGGCGGGTCAGTTTGCGAGACCAGGGAAAGCTGAAACTGACCCGCCACTCTATCAGGCGGGGGACACCGCCGTTGGGACACAATCATAGATGCAGGGGCCGTGCCAGTTTATGCCAATTGCGGATTTGTGCGGGCGACGATGGTTCACGAAAATTAACCAGTGCGCCGAATGTAAGAAATTCCGACGATTTGACGGGTTATGGCGCGACGACGAGGCAGGCATTAGCGCTTGCCCTGATGGCCACACACAGCTTTTCGGCTGCGGAGCGGTTCGGCAGCGGCCCGGCCTGAAGACGGGTTACGGCGCCGGCGGGAACAATGTAGTTCTGGTAAGGCCCGAGTGCGGCGACACGGCCCTTCAGCTTGGCCCACAAAGCCGATGCGCTGGACGCATTACCGAATGCGCCAAGCTGGACACGCCAGTTGCCGCCATCTGCGGGCCGTGATGTCGGCGTAACGGCGGCAACGACCGGTGGCTTGACGACAGGCGGTTTGACAACGGGCGGCTTTGGTAGCGAAGCGACACGCGGCGGCGCAACCGGCGAAACCGCAATCGCCGTGCCGACCGGATCTGCTCCTCGGTCTGCGGCGTTGTCGAACACTTGGGCAAGCCGAAGGCCGCGCTGGCGCTGTTCGAGCGGAATATATTTGTCGAGCTGTTCGAGGCCCGCTTTCGCCGCCGCCACATCGCCTGCCGCCGCGCGGGTCATCATGGCATAGGAGCGGACCCAGTCCTTTTCGATCATGTCGCCGTTAAACAGCAATGTCGCGAACACATATTGTGATTGCGGGAAGTTATTGCCCGCTGATTCCTCGATATAGGGTATCGCTTCCTGTCGGCGACCATTTTGAAACAGCGTCAGGCCATAGGCATTGCGCGCCCGTTCATGCCCCTGATCGGCGGCTTGCTTGAACCAGCTTTCGGCCATTTGCGGGTCGGCCGGAACGCCACGACCAAGCCGATAGGCTTGCCCGAGATTATATTGCGCATCGGCATCGCCCGCGATTGCCAGCGGGCGCCATATGGTGACCGCTGTCGCAAAGTCGCCGCGGGTATAGGCATCAATCCCTGTCTTGACGTCGGCACATGCTGGTGAAGCCAGCATCAATGCGACGATTGCACCCGAAATCAGTGTGTTGCGACCCTGCATCATGCTACTCCCCATACTCGCGTGGTCTTTGCCACGGAAATGGTTAACGCGTGCTTAGCATGTCATTGGCGCTAACCGTCCGAGTGTCGTTCGATCACAGGCGCAATGTTAACCCTATCTTAGGCCCGACCGTGGCACTGACATGCCCGAACGCACGATTATCCAAGGAATCCAGATGCGCGTATTGGCAATGGCCTCGCAAAAGGGGGGATCGGGGAAGACAACCCTATCCGGACACCTCGCGGTGCAAGCACAGTTGGCAGGGGCCGGTCCCGTTGTCTTGATCGACATTGATCCGCAAGGGTCGTTGGCCGATTGGTGGAATGAACGTGAAGCCGAGCTGCCTGCATTTGCGCAGACAACGGTTGCGCGGCTTCAGTCCGATCTCGAAATGTTGCGGCAACAGGGATTTCGCCTGGCTGTCATCGATACGCCACCAGCGATCACGATGGCAATCCAGAGCGTTATTGCGGTTGCCGAACTGATCGTCATCCCGACGCGACCCAGCCCGCATGATTTGCGCGCTGTCGGTGCAACGGTCGATTTGTGTGATCGGGCGGGCAAGCCGCTGCTGTTCGTCGTCAACGGCGCGACGCCCAAAGCGAAAATTACATATGAAGCCGCTGTCGCGTTGTCGCAGCACGGCACGGTTGCGCCCGTTACGCTGCATCACCGCACCGATTTTGCTGCATCGATGATCGATGGCCGCACCGTGATGGAATGTGATCCAAAGGGTCGCTCCGCGAACGAAGTACGGGAACTGTGGGACTATGTCTCGGATCGTCTCGAAAAGAATTTCCGCCGGACGGTCTTTGCGGCACCCGGTGCATCGTCGTCTCCCGTCGCCGCCCAGCGTCCTGCCGCCAGCGGCTTTGGCCGCCGCGTGGTCGGTCAGTGAGGGGCGCAATGATGAGTGAACCAAAGCCTCTCGCGTCGCTCTCCTCAACGCTGCTTGCCCGCAAGGGGCAGGCCAAGCCCGCCATGCGCCCTCAGGGGTTTGCCGGTTTCGGGATGGCCGCCGCGTCGGGTGCGCATGATGATCTGGGCTGGAACGACATGGGGCACGAGGCGTATCAGCCGAGCGCGGACATTGTCCCGATCCATCATGCAATTGAAGCCGAAGATCCAGTGCCTCAAGTCGTTCATCGGCAGCAAGAAGCCTTGGCGCGCGAACTCGCCCCCGTGGCGCAAGCACCGAACACCCGAAAGGTTGTCCGCGCAGCACCCGGCTCGAAAGCAAAAGCCGCATTCACGCTGCGCCTTGATCCCGAGCGCCATCTCCAGTTGCGCCTTGTTTGCGCGGTCCAGCATCGGTCTGCGCAGCAGGTTGTGATTGCGGCGCTCGATGCCTTTTTGACCAATCAACCCGCCGTAGCGGCACTCGCCGCGACGAAATCCGCCTCTAAGCGCTGAAGGATCCGACGATGATTTCGACCCGGTTCGTCAAACTTGCCGTTTCTGGCCTTGCTCTTGGCTTGTCGCTTACCGGAGGTCATCCGGCAAGCGTCGCGCCCAATGCTGTCGGCCCCGAAAGCAAACAGCTGCAGATCGCCGCTGAATCGGCGGCCAAGGCAACAGCGTCACTCGCTGCACAGAACTACCGCGCGGCAATCCGCTTTGCCGAGACAGCTGTTGAATATGCGCCGCGTAATGCGGCCTATCGGATGCTCTTGGGTCAGGCATATCTGGGCGCAGGTCGTTTTGCGTCCGCTGAAACCAGCTTCGCAGACACACTGACGTTGTCACCTGATAACGGGCGGGCTGCCTTGAATCTGGCGCTGACCGAAATTGCGCAGGGCAAGCGAGATCGGGCCTTGTCGACGCTTGCGGACTATCGTCAAAAACTTGCGGTATCGGATTACGGCCTTGCCGTCGGGCTGGCTGGTGACGTCGAAACAGCGATCAGCACACTCGAAGGCGCGATCCGCGACGGCGATCTGGATGCCAAAACGCGGCAAAACCTCGCGCTCAGCTATGCCATGGCCGGTCGCTGGTCGAATGCGCGCGTGATGGCGATGCAGGATCTGTCAGGCAACGACGTCAATGATCGCATTGCGCAATGGGCGAGTTTCGTACGTCCGGGTTCGACCTACGATCAGGTTGCTTCGCTCCTCGGCGTTACGCCTGCACAGGATGCCGGGCAGCCAACGCGCCTTGCCCTGAATGGCTTTGCCGACACTGCCGTTGCATCGGCTGATCCCTTGCCGCCGGTGGTGGTGGAAACGCCGGTGCCTGTTCAGTCGGCAATGGCCGAACCGACCACGTTCGAAACACCGGCTGCGACGCAAACGGCAACGTCATCGGGCGTCATGATGGGCGAGCGCCGCGAAGTGGTTCAGCCGCTGCCCGCGAACTACGCCACATATGCCAATCCCGTGCCGACGATCCGCGCCGCTTTGCAGCCGGTCAAGCAAGTGATCGTCGCCAAATCCAAACCAAAGCCTGCACTTTCAGCGGCGCTCGTTCAGCCCAAGCCCGTGATGCGTGGCGTGGATGCGGGCAAGTTCGTTGTCCAGCTGGGCGCATTTGGGAATGCGTCCGTTTCGCGTGATGCGTGGAAGCGCATGTCATCGCGATTTGGCTTGGCGAATTATGATCCGGCGACCAGCGCCGCGAAAGTTGGCGGGGCCAGCTTCGTGCGGCTGTCGGTCGGCGGCTTTGCGAACCGTGCTGAAGCCAATGGCGTCTGCACACGCATTCGCACGGCGGGCGGCACGTGTTTCGTGCGTGGCCTGCTCGGCGATGCCCCGGCACAATGGGTCCAGCGCGGCATGCCGAAGAGTGCCAAGTCCGTTCGCATTGCGTCGCGCTAACTGATCGTTCGTCCCCCTTTGATCGTCCGCACGGCTTTCCCCTGAACGGGAAGGCCGTCAAACGGCGTATTGCCGGCGTCCGAATGGAAAGCGCCCGCCTTGATCTGCCAAGGCTTGTCGGGCGCAAACAGGCATAAGTCCGCCGGTGCGCCGACCTTGAGTGTGCCGGCGTCGACCCCCAATATCCGTGCCGGATTGGCGGCTGTCAGTTCGAACAGGCGTGGCATCGTGATCACGCCGTCGCGAACGAGACCCAATCCCAGTGTCAGCAGTGTTTCGGCGCCCGCCATGCCCGGTTCGGCATCGGCAAAGGGCAAGCGTTTGGCTTCGGGACCGCGCGGATCATGGCCGGAGCACAAGACATCGATCGTGCCGTCCGACAGCGCTTCGAGGCAGGCTTGCCGGTCATCCTCGCCGCGCAATGGCGGCGAGAGTCGGGCGAAGGTGCGAAAGTCGCTGATCGCGATGTCGGACAGGAGCAGATGCGCCGGTGTGATGCCGCAGGTCACGGGGAGCCCGCAACCCTTTGCGCGGCGGATGCGTTCAAAGCCTGCTTTCGTGGTGACCTGGCGAAAGTGGATCGCCGCGCCCGTGTCTTCGGCGAGCATGATGTCGCGGGCGATGGCGATGGCTTCGGAGAAAGCGGGCGCGGCGGGAAGGCCGTGGCGGGTGGCCGTCTCGCCGCTGGTGGCGACGGCACGGGCCGTTAAGCCGCCGTCTTCTGCATGTGCGATGACAGTCATGCCGAGTGAGCCGGCATAGGCAAGGACGCGGTGCATGACGCCCGAGTCAGCGATCCAGCGGCGGCCGGTGGCAACAGCTTTCGCGCCCGCTTTGCGCATCAGGGCATATTCGGCGAGGTCTTTCCCCTCGAGACCGCGGGTGGCGGCAGCGATCGGGTGAACCCAGAGATGCGGCTTGGCCGCGAGCGCGGCGCGCTGGACGAGGCCGGGATCATCGAGCGGCGGCGACTGATCGGGCATCAGGGCAATGCGGGTGATGCCACCGGCGGCACAGGCGGCGCGCTCGACCGCGAAGACGCCGAGGTCGATAAGACCGGGCGCGACGATGAGCCCTTTTGCATCGATAACATCGTCAACATCGCCCATATCGAAGCTGGTCAGCGCGGCGATGGTGTCGCCGTCGATGAGGACGTCGAGGCTGCCGCCGGTGATCGCGATGCGGCTCATGAGCGGCGGCCTCTAGTGAGGACATCGAGGCAGGCCATGCGGACCGCGACGCCCATTTCGACTTGTTCCGCAATGAGAGAACGTCCCGGCAAGTCCGCGACATTGCTTGATATTTCGACGCCGCGGTTCATCGGGCCGGGGTGCATGACGATGGCGTCGGGCGCGGCGCGGGCGAGGCGCTCTTCGGTGAGGCCATAAAGCATATGATACTCGCGCGTCGAGGGAATGAACGCGCCGTCCATCCGTTCATTCTGGAGGCGGAGCATCATGACGACGTCGGCGCCGGCGATCCCGGCATCCATATCGGTATGCGCGGTCACGCCCATGCGGTCGATGGCGCGCGGCATGAGCGTGGCGGGCGCGACGACATGCACGTCAGCGGCCAGTGCGGTGAGCGCCAGGATATTCGAGCGCGCGACGCGGCTGTGGAGGACATCGCCGCAGATCGCGACGCGGATATTGGCGATGCGGCCGAAATGGCGGCGGATGGTGAGCGCGTCGAGCAACGCCTGCGTCGGATGTTCGTGGCTGCCGTCGCCCGCATTCAATACAGGACAATCGACCTTGTCAGCGATCAGCGCGACCGCACCCGACGAGGCATGGCGGATGACGATGACGTCGGCGCGCATCGCGTTGAGCGTGATCGCCGTGTCGATCAGCGTCTCGCCTTTCTTCACCGAAGATTGGGCGGCGTGCATATTGACGACGTCGGCACCGAGGCGCTTGCCTGCAATTTCGAAGCTCAAGAGCGTGCGCGTCGAGTTTTCGAAAAAGGCATTGATCTGAGTCAGGCCGTCGAGCCGGTGATCCGATTTGCCGTGGGTGCGGTTATGATCGACCCATTGGTCGGCCTCATCGAGCAGAAACGAAATCTCGTGCGGCTGAAGGCCCGCGATACCGGTGAGGTCGCGATGGGGAAACGGTGATGTCATTAAAGGGGCTCGATAGGTTGTGGGTTGCGGTGTGGCAAGCGCGGGTTCGAAACGATGATGTCATAATCAATTCCGCAGTGCTGAGCTTGTCGAAGCGCGGTTCTGACGTCGAACCGTCCTTCGACAGGCTCAGGACTGCGGTAAGAGCTGCGTGGCGAGCCGGTCAATCGCGCCTTGCAGGATATAGGCGGCCGCCGCGCAATCGATGCGGACGGCGCGTTTGGCGCGCGTGATGTCGGCTTCGATCATCTGGCGCTCGACAGCGGCAGTCGACCAGCGCTCGTCCCACAGGAGGATGGGGAGCCCGAGCGCGTCGAGATTGCGAGCGAAAGCGCGCGTTGACTGGCTGCGTGGTGATTCGCTGCCGTCGAGATTGAGCGGGAGGCCGATGACGATGCCTTTTGCCTGTTCGCGGGCAATGAGGGTTTCGAGGGCGGCTTTGTCTGCGGCGAATTTTGCGCGGGTAATGAGCGTGGCGGGGCTGGCGATGGTCCAGTGGGCATCGCACAGCGCGGTGCCGATGGTTTTGGTGCCGACGTCAAGCGCGACGAGGCGGCCGCGCTGGGGGAGGGCGGTAGTGAATTCTGAGGTGTTGGACGTGATCAAATCATACTCCTGTTTCGTCACCCCCGCGAAGGCGGGGGTCCAACGCCCAAAATCGACGTTCGGCGTTGGATTCCCGCTTTCGCGGGAATGACGAGGTTAAAGGATACCCGCCTTCACGGGAATGACGAGGTTAGACAATCGACCTGATGTCATCAGATTAAGGTGCCTGCCATCAATTTTTCAGGACCCGCGTTGGCAACATCGGGAAACCGAAATCAACAGACAGATCGCGCCAGTCTGGATTGGCTGTCTCAATCAGATTGATCCTCCACTGACGGTTCCACTTTTTGATGCGCTTCTCGCGCTGGATCGCCGTCTCCATTGTTCCGTGCTGTTCGAACCAAACGAGCATTTTGACTTTGTTCGTGGTGGTAAACCCTTTGATCACTTCCTCGCGATGCTGATAAATGCGCTGCATCAGATTTGAGGTCACGCCGGTGTAGAGCGTGCCATATTTCCGGCTGGCGAGGATGTAGACCGTGGGTTGGAAGTCATCACGCATAATGAGCCTCGGGCGTTGGATTCCCGCCTTCGCGGGAATGACGAAGATAAGTTATTCCCCTTCAAAGCCAGCCAGCCGCCGCCCCGCATCGGCGCGGATGTTTGACCAGAACAGGCTGTAGTCGAAAACATGATAGTTGTTGCCGGGGAGGACGTAGGCGCTGATCCCCTTGGGCGGGCCACCGATCAGGAGGTAGCCGCGATCGTCGCAACGCGCGGGGATGGTGCCGGGTTCGAGCGTTGCGGTTTTGAGGTCCGTGCTGGGGATCGTTGCGCCGATGTTTGCTGCGGCGTTGGCACTTGTATCGGGCACGCCGGTCAGCGGATTGGTGCAGAGCATTTTCGTGCCGCGCCGCGATTTGCCGGTGAATCCGGTGGTCGCGTCGTAAACCGCGCTGATCTGGCTGGTATCGGCGGGTTCGGCAAAGCTCTGCCAGCTGAGGATGCAACCGCTCTGACCGGCGGTCGCACAGGCGGGGAGGCCGAGCAGCGGCAGATCGGTCTCGACCGAGACCGGCCAGCCGATGACATAGGCCGCAGCGATGCGTTTTGCGACGGGTTTGCCCGCGATCCGTTCGCGCAGGAGGCGCAGCAGGTGGACGCTGCCCTGGCTGTGCGCCGCAACGATGATAGGGCGATCGGGGCCGATTTCGGCGATGAAACTGTCCCATGCCGACTGGACGTCGGCATAGGCAGCGTTGAGCGCTTTCTGCGCTTCGGGCTGCGTGGTCAGAAATGCGCCGAAGCTCGCCTGGCGGTAGCGCGGCGCCCAGATGTCGCCGGCGTTGCTGAACGGGCTGGCTTGCCCCTGAACGAAGAGTTTGGCGCGATCATTGGTCGTGGCATCGTCGAGTGACGCATTCCATGACTGCGGGAGCGGCTGGATGAAGCTGGTCGGGTGAATGAAAAAGATCGCGGCATTGCCTTTTGGCGTCGCGTCCTTGAAGGTCGGCGGCAGCCAAAGCGCAGGGTTGCCGGGGATGTCGGGACGGGCAACCCACATTTTCTTGTCGGCATAAGCGTTCGCGGCGGCGGCCTTTGGCGCAACGAAGGCACCGTGGGGGACAAGCGCGGTGCGCATGAGACGCTCGCTGAACAACGACCAGCCGATGCCGCCTGCGAGGATCAGCGTAATGATGACAGCAATGATGATCAGAAATTTGCGGGCCACACAGGGCTCCTATGTTGATGCGACGTTGGGTTGCTGCTAGCCGAGCCGCCTATGTCAGTCGATAGCGCCACCGTCAGGAAAATCGCATCGCTTGCCCGCATTGCCGTCACCGACGGCGAAGTGGACGCAATGGTGCCCGAACTCAACAATATCCTTGGCTGGATCGAACAGCTGGGCGAAGTCGACGTGAGCGGCGTCGAGCCGATGACGGCGGTGATCCCCAACGCGCTGCGGCTGCGCGACGATGTCGTCACCGATGGCGGGATTCGTGATCGGGTTCTGGCGAATGCGCCCGCAGCGGAACATGGGTTTTTTGGTGTGCCGAAAGTTATAGAATGAAGAAAAATTTGTTCGCGCGGAGGCGCGGAGGCGTGGAGGGTTTGATGATCGGGATCGACAGCGCATTCGATAACGGCAGCGATGATCGTGGCTGCGCCGTTGAAAGTGGTGCCGATCTCTCCGCGCCTCCGCGCCTCCGCGCGAACCCCTTTGCCTCTGGTTGTTCACGATGACCAAACTGACCGATTTGGGCATTGCCGCGATCCGCGACGGGGTGCGCGATGGCGATTTTTCGGCGCGCGAGGTGGCGACGGCGTTTGTCGACGCAGTGGCGGGGGCGAAGGTGCTGAATGCGTTTCTGGTCGAGACGCCCGAACATGCGCTGGCAGCGGCGGACCGGGCCGATGCGGACCGTGTGGCGGGGACGCTGAAAGCCATGTCGGGTGTGCCGATTGGCATGAAGGATTTATTCTGCACCGAAGGGGTCGAGGCGACGGCGGGGAGTTTGATCCTCGGCGGGTTCAAACCGCAATATGAATCGACCGTGTCGGCGAACCTGTGGGCAGCGGGCGCGGGGATGCTCGGCAAGCTGAATATGGATCAATTTGCGATGGGGTCTTCGAACGAGACGTCCGCATTCGGCAATGTGATTTCGCCGTGGCGTCGTTCGGACGGGGGCAATGCGGCGCTGACGCCTGGCGGGTCGTCGGGTGGATCGGCGGCGGGTGTTGCGGCGCGGCTGTGCCCCGGTGCGACGGGGACCGATACCGGCGGGTCGATCCGACAGCCTGCTTCATTTGTCGGCATTTCGGGGATCAAGCCGACTTATGGCCGCTGTTCACGCTGGGGGGTGATCGCGTTTGCCTCGTCGCTCGATCAGGCGGGGGCGATGGCGCGCGATGTGCGGGATTGCGCAATCATGCTGCGGGCGATGGCGGGGTTTGATGCCAAGGATTCGACGTCGCTCGACCTGCCGGTGCCAAATTGGGACGCGGAATTGTCCAGCGATTTGCGTGGGAAGCGGGTGGGCATTCCCAAGGAATATCGGGTCGACAATATGCCGCCCGAGATCGATGCACTGTGGGAACGCGGGATCGCGTGGCTGAAGGATGCGGGGGCGGAGATTGCTGAGGTCTCATTGCCGCACACCAAATATGCGCTGCCCGCTTATTACATCATTGCGCCCGCTGAGGCCTCGTCGAACCTCGCGCGTTATGACGGCGTGCGCTATGGGTTGCGTGATCTGCCCGAGGGCGCGGGGTTGCAGGATATGTATGCCGCGACGCGCGCCGCCGGGTTCGGGCCCGAGGTCAAGCGGCGGATCATGATCGGCACTTATGTTTTAAGTGCAGGGTTTTACGATGCCTATTTCACGCAGGCTTCGAAAGTCCGTTCGCTGATTGCGCGCGATTTTGACCGGGCTTGGGAGACGTGTGATCTGCTCCTGACGCCGACCGCGCCGAGTGCGGCCTTTGCGTTGGGCGAGAAGGCGGACGATCCGCTGGCAATGTATTTGAACGATGTCTTCACCGTGCCGTCGTCGCTGGCCGGATTGCCGGCGATGTCAGTGCCGGGGGGGGTGGACAGTGCGGGGCTGCCGTTGGGCTTGCAGGTGATCGGCAAGGCGCTTGACGAGCAGGGCGTGCTGAATGCCTGTCTGGCGATCGAGGAACGCGCCGGGTTTGTGGCACGAGCGGAGACGTGGTGGTGATTGCAATACGGCAAGCCAAGTGTTACTTCAAGTAACACATTAGGACAAGACCATGAAATTCGCGAACGAACAGGTCAGCCGAGTCACGACAAAAGGCCAGATTTTATTGCATAAAACTGTGCGCGACAGACTCGGTATTGTGCCGGGCGCGAAAGTGCGCGTCGGCACGAATGATCGCGGGCAAGCAGTCATCGAACCGGTCGATGTCTGGCCGACAGACCCTGCGGAACGGGGAAGCAGAATCCGGGCAGCGATTGCCAACCTGACCGGCAAATATCGCACGGGCATCAGCACCGATGAACAGATGCGTGAATTGCGCGGCGATCCGGAGCTGTGATCCTCGTCGATTCGAATGTATTGATCGATATTATCGAAGGTGACGATGCGTGGTGCGATTGGTCTTCGGCAAGTCTCGCTGCTGCAAGTGAAGTTGATGCGCTGGGCGTCACGCCTGTCGTGGTCGCGGAAGTTGGGCCTAATTTTCGATCCTTAGATGTGTTCTATGAAGAGATCGGCAAGCTGGGGATTACAGTCGATCCGCTGACGGACGAAGCTGCGTTTTTGGCGGGACAGGCGTTTCGGCGACATCGGCGTTTTCGCGAAGGTCCGAAATCGATTCTGGCTGATTTTTTGATCGGTGGGCAAGCCGCAGCTGTAGGGGCGACCATCCTGACGCGCGATCCTGCCATCTACGCGGCATATTTTCCTGAACTCACTTTGATTACACCGGCAAAGGCGTGAAATGACTGAAACATCTTACCGCATCAAAGGCGCGACGGGCGATTGGGAAGTTGTCATCGGCCTTGAAGTCCATGCGCAGATCACATCGAACGCCAAGCTGTTTTCGGGCGCGGCGACTGAATTTGGCGCGGAGCCGAATGCCCAGGTTTCGCTGGTTGATGCCGCGATGCCGGGGATGTTGCCCGTGCTGAACGGCGAATGCGTCAAGCAGGCGGTGCGGACGGGCCTTGCCATTGATGCCGAGATCAATCGCTGGAGCCGATTTGACCGCAAGAATTATTTCTATGCCGATCTGCCGCAGGGGTATCAGATTTCGCAGCTTTATCATCCGATTGTCGGCGAAGGTTCGCTGACAGTGGAAACGGAAGAGGGCGAGAAAGTCATCGGTGTCGAGCGCATTCATATCGAGCAGGACGCCGGCAAGCTGATGCATGACCAGCATCCGACGATGTCCTATGTCGATCTCAACCGATGCGGCGTCGCGCTGATGGAAATCGTGTCGAAGCCCGACATGCGTTCGCCTGCGGAAGCAGGGGCATATGTGAAGAAACTGCGCGCGATCCTGCGTTATGTCGGGTCGTGTGATGGAAACATGGAACAGGGCTCGATGCGCGCCGACGTGAACGTCAGCGTGCGCAAGCCGGGGGATGAATTCGGGACCCGTACCGAGACGAAGAATGTCAATTCGGTGCGCTTCATTCAGGCGGTCGTCGAATATGAAGCCAAGCGTCAGGTCGCGCTGATCGAGGATGGCGGGACGATTGTTCAGGAAACGCGGCTGTGGGATCCCGACAAGAATGTGACGCGGTCGATGCGGTCAAAAGAAGATGCGCATGATTATCGCTATTTTCCCGATCCGGATTTGCTGCCGCTGGTTTTGACCGAGGACTTTGTTGCGGAATGCAAGGCGAGCCTGCCTGAACTGCCCGATGCGAAGCGCGCACGGTTTGTGAATGTGCTGGGGATTACGCCTTATAATGCGGATGTGATTACGGCGGACGTCGAGACGGCGCGCTGGTTCGAGGCGTTGCTGGCCGAGGGCGCGGACGCGAAGGCGGGCGCGAACTGGCTGACGTCGGAGTTTTTCGGGGCGCTCAACCGGATGGATCGTGACATATCGGATAGTCCGCTGGCGCCTGCGGGCGCGGCCGAATTGCTGAAGCTGGTCAGCGATGGCACGATTTCGGGGAGCATGGCCAAGCAGGTGTTTGAAGCGATGCTGGAGACGGGCGATGGGGCCGCCAAGATCGTCGAGGATCGCGGCCTGAAGCAGACCAGCGACACCGGCGCGATCGACGCCGTGATCGCCGAGATACTGGCGACCAATGCCGACAAGGTCGCACAATATAAGGCCGGCAAGGACGCGTTGTTCGGCTTTTTCGTGGGCCAGACGATGAAAGCGATGGCAGGGAAAGCGAACCCGCAGGTCGTTAACGAGCTGCTGAAGAAGGCGCTTGCCTAACCACTTGCGGCGTTTTCCGTCCGTGATACATTCACGGACATGACTGATGCGACCCCGCTTGAGCTATTCGAAGGTGTCCGTCCGCACCTGATCGAGTTCGACGACTATGTCGCGATGATCGGCGCGGGAGTGTTCGGTGACGCGAATGTCGAGCTTGTCGATGGGGAGTTGATCGAATTGGCACCATCGCAGACACGGCACAGCCGAATTTTAAGTCGGGTTCATATCGCGCTGGGCATCGCATTGCAGGGCCAAGGCTTTGAACTCTACATCGATGCCATTGCCAAGATCGGGCCGAAATCGGGTCGCGCGCCGGATATCTCGGTTGTCGA
>JAYUQI010000030.1:0-15836 GCA_043756805.1 Sphingomonas sp. | reverse complement strand
GAAAACGCTATCGGCGTGGCTGACCTCAGCAACCGCATCCCCGAAAGCAAAACGCACCTGCCCTGCCGCACATTCGTCCATCAGCATCGCAACAATCTGCTTGGCCGACCCGTCGCAGAACAGCTGACCGAGTGTTTTTTCGTGCCACGCGATACCGTAACGATCAACGAGAGCGATAAAATCAGCTGGTGTGTACCGTCCAAGCGCTGACTTGGCGAAATGCGGATTGGCGGAAATATATCGCTCGGGAACGGCATTGATGTTGGTGAAGTTGCACCGTCCCCCTCCCGAAATCAGGATTTTCTTGCCCGGTTCATCGGCATGATCGATGACGAGAACAGACTTACCACGCTGGCCTGCCGTTGCGGCACAGATCAACCCGGCGCCACCCGCACCGAGAACAATCAAATCATAAAGCGCGGTCACGAAGCAGCGTTCGCGTGGTAAAAATCAAAAATCGTCCGCGCGACCACTTCGGAAACGCCAGGCGCTTTCTGCAGATCCTCCAGTGATGCATTCTTCACCGCCCGTGCCGTGCCGAAGTGCATCAGCAATGCCTTCTTGCGCGCCGGGCCAATACCGGGAACATCATCAAGCGTCGATGTGACCAGCGCTTTCGCTCGCTTCGCCCGGTGCGCCCCGATGGCAAACCGGTGTGCTTCGTCGCGCAGCCGTTGCAAATAGAACAGCACCGGATGATTCATCGGCAGATTGATCTCGCGCCCGTCGATCAGGTGAAACGTCTCTCGCCCGGCATTGCGATCCGGCCCTTTCGCCACGCCGACGAGCGGCACATCCTCGACGCCCATCGCATCGAGCACGCCCTTTACCGCCGACAACTGCCCCTTGCCGCCATCGATCAGCAACAGATCAGGCCAAGTGCCATTCTCGCGATCCGGGTCTTCTTCCTGCGCGCGTGTAAATCGGCGTTCGAGCACTTCGCGCATCATCCCGAAATCGTCACCCGGAACCGTGTCGGGATTCTTGATATTGAATTTGCGATACTGGCCCTTGATGAAACCTTCCGTGCCCGCAACGATCATTGCGCCGACCGAGTTCGTGCCTTGGATATGGCTGTTGTCATAGACTTCGATACGCTTGGGCGGTCCTTCGAGTTCAAAGAGTTCAGCGACATCACGCAACAACTTACCCTGCGTCGTCGATTCAGCGGCGCGTCGGTCGAGCGCTTCCTCGGCATTGCGTGTTGCCTGTTTCACCAGACGGACCCGGTCGCCTCGTTGCGGCATGGTCAGTACGGTCTTGCCGCCCAACGCTTCTTCGAGCAGCGTTGCCTCGGTGAGTATGCGATCAAGCAGGATTGTGCGCGGCGGTGGCACTTCTTCATAAAATTGCATGAGGAGACTCGACAGCACCTCATCTTCGGGGACGTCGGCGGTGTGCGCAGGAAAAAAGGCGCGATGCCCCCAATTTTGGCCGCCACGGATGAAGAAGGCTTGCACACAGGTAACGCCAGACTTGCAGGCAAGCGCCCAGATGTCGGCATCACCAACGCCATCGGCATTGATCGCCTGCGATCCCTGAATGAAGGTGAGTGCGCGGAGACGATCACGATAAAGTGCCGCGCGTTCGAAATCCATTGCGTCCGCTGCCAACTCCATCGCCGATCCCAATTTCGCCTGGACCGAGGTTGCCTTACCCGCGAGGAAGGACTTCGCATCGCCGACAAGCTCGGCGTAATCCTCAAGCGTAATACGGCCCACACATGGCGCCGAACAACGCTTGATCTGGTAAAGTAGACAAGGCCGGTCGCGATTGTTGAAGAAGCTGTCGGTGCAACTGCGGAGCAGAAATAGCTTTTGCAAAGCATTCAGCGTGGTGTTGACCGAACCCGCGCTGGCAAACGGGCCATAATAATTGCCCTTCGCCCGTCGCGCGCCGCGATGCTTCTGGATGCGCGGAAATTCGTGATCGGAACGAAGCAGGATAAACGGAAATGACTTATCGTCGCGGAGCAGGACATTGTAGGCGGGACGATAGCGCTTGATCAGTTGAGCTTCGAGCAACAGCGCCTCAGCCTCGTTATTGGTCGTGACAATCGTCATCCCGCGCGTCTGCGCCACCATGCGTTGAAGGCGGCGAGGGAGACGGCTGACTTGCGTATAATTGGCCACGCGATTGCGCAGCGACCGCGCCTTGCCAACGTAGAGCACATCGCCGCGCGTGTCGGTCATCCGGTATACCCCCGCTTTTTGCGGGAGCGTGTTCAGGACATTGCGGATCGCGGCGACACCCGTCTCAAGATCAGGCACCTCACCTCCTTTGACGGTGTAGGTCGCCTTGTCTTCATGAAAGCGATCTGGCGATTGGGGCGACGACATAGGCGTCACTTAAGGTCTGCAACCCGTGCCGTCACCCCATCGGCTTATTTGATTTCCGAAAGCGCTGTCTTGAGCTTTGCAATGGCTTCGTCGGTGATTTTGTCCGACGCCATTGGCTGAAGTTGGGTCAGCGACATGCCCTTGAACTGGTCGTACATGGCGTGTGAAGTCAAGCCGGGCAGAATGGCTTCCAACGCTGTTTTTGCAGCGGGGTCCGCCGCGAGCGTTTCGATCGGCATATCGACATTGAACTTGGGGGCTGCGGCGGGTGCTGCTGTTTCGGCATGCGCGACAGACCCAACAAGCACGGTCATCAGCGCAGCAGCAATAGCATATTTCATTGTCAGCATCCTCTCTTCGAACTCAGTTCAGGCGCGATATAGCACCATCAATCAGCGCTTTGTCGGCGTTAGCGTTGTGCGATTGGGCAATAATTTGTGCTGCGATGCCAGCAGCGGCAGCAGCGGCCGTGGCGCGAACTTCGGCAACCGCACTGCGCTCGGCGGCTCCAATTTTATCTTCGGCCATTTTGGCCCGGCGTGCGGTCAGATCCGCCGCTTGCGTCTTGGCTTGGGCAAGCAGTGTTTTGGCTTCAGCCTCGGCATGGCCGATAATTGCCGCGGCATCACCCGCACTTGCCCTGCTTTGCGCCTGCGCCTTGGCCAGCAACGCTTCGGCTTCGGCGCGGATCGCTTTGGCCTCGTCTAGAGTCCGCCGCGTCTCGGCAATACGGGCATCAAGCGCGTCGGTGATGATCTTTGGTGCTTTCGCGACAAAAATCGCGAGCAATATGAAGATCGTCAGGCCGACATAGACCCAGCCTTCGGCGCTGAGGCCGAGCAGCTCCGGGCCATGTTCGCCAACGTGGGCTGCGCCATTGGCCGCAGTTGTTGCGTGAGTTTCGGTTGCCATATCTATGCCGCCAGTGCTGATTTAGCAGCCACAGCGACCATCTTGGCATCAGGCCGCTTGCCCGTCAGTCGCTCGACAATGTCTGACGCAGCATCGGCAGCAACATTCTCGACCTCACCCAGCGCTTTGCTTCTCGCCTTATACAACGACGCATCCGCCGCTGCCGCCTTTTCGGCGATTACAGCATTGCCCGCCGCGACCGCCTTTTCGACGCTTGCCCCAGCCTTCGCTTTCGCCTCGGCAATCGCGGTCCGCGCCGATTTATGCGCATCTTCGATGCCAGCAGCATAGGTCGCCGCCATTTGATCGGCTTCGCCTTTGGCGCGTTCGGCGATCGCAATATCATTCGCCACCTGACTTTCGCGAGCATCCAGCGTTTTTGCCAGCTTCGGCAATGTCAGCTGGACGATCCCGAAATATAGGATCAGGAACGCAAGCGCGAGCCAGGCAAGCTGCGCCCAGACGATTGGATTGGCGAAATCAAACTGGGGCATTGCGGCCGACCGCTCCGATCAGGACTTATGAGAACGCGAGCGCGAGAGCGACGACGGCCGCAATCAGGCCCAGTGCTTCGGTCACAGCGAACCCGAAGATCAAGCGCCCGCCCATCTTGGCGTCGGCTTCGGGATTACGCAGCGCGCCATTGAGATACTGACCAAAGATCGAACCGACGCCGATAGCGGCAAGGCCGGCACCGATTGCAGCCAGACCAGCGCCGATTACTTTTGCTGAACCGAGATCCATTATTTTATTCCTTTACAGTGATTTACTAGTGGAGATTGATAGCATCGTTAAGATACAACGACGCCAAGAGAGCGAACACATAAGCCTGAACAACGGCAATCAGAACCTCAAGCGCCGACAGCGCAACATTCACCGCCAGCGGCAATATGCCGAACACATACGGCAGCGCCCCAAACGATCCGAGTGTCACAACAAATGTACCAAACACCTTTAACAAGACATGTCCTGCTGTCATGTTCGCAAACAACCGGATCGCGAGTGTGAACGGACGGCTAAGAAAGCTCAGGAACTCAATCGCTGCAACGAACAAAGCGAGCACAGGGTTCACACCCCTGGGCCAGAACAAACTGAAAAAATGAAAGCCGTGATTGGCAAAACCAACAACGCAGACAATCACAAAGACGAGCATCGCAAGGCCAAATGTCACCACAACATGGCTTGTCGGCGTAAATGCACCGATCCACGGAATAAGACCGAGCAGATTACAGGCGAGCACGAAGATAAAGAGGCTGAAGATAAGCGGCACGAAGCGCTTGCCTTCGGGGCCAACATTCTCGTCCATCATTTTTCGGACAAAATCATACAGATATTCAACCGCCGCTTGTGCACGATTGGGCACCATCTGCGGCTTGGCTGTCCCGATGAACAGAAACGCTGCCACTGCGACGAGCGCGATCATCATCCAAAGCGAGGAATTGGTGAATGAGACGTCATAACCCATCGCACTTATCGGTGCGATGGGGACGATCTCGAACTGTTCCATCGGGTTGGCCATCGGGTCTCTCTTAGCTTTTAGGATCGGCGTCGAATTGCTTCGACGTTTGCATGGCACGACGCGTGCCGGCCGCAAAGCCAAGCAGCAACATGACGATCATCGCCCACGGACCGGTTCCTGCGAAGCGATCAATCAACCAGCCAATGAACGCCGATACGAGCACAGCACCGACAAACTCGATCCCGATTGCCCAGCCGCGTCCTTCGGCCTGCGCATCCGCCGTCGACGGGCGCGCCGATGCTGCTTTGGCGGCCGCAATGCGGGCGTCAAGCGCGTCCTCTTCGGTTTTGCGGTCGTCGGCCAAGCCAGCGTGCCTTCACATGCAGATAAAGAAACGCCGCCCAGCCCCGGATCAAGTCCGGGGTCGGCGGCTTGGGCTGGCGTTTAGAAAAGTGCCTGCCGCAAGTCAACTGTTGTGCGGCGCGGCAATTCGCGCTGTTTAGCTTGCGCAGTAATCCGGCAGGTCAATCGGTGTGTTGCCGTTGCGAACCCGCCAGACGCCGTCGCGGAGCTGATAGGCTTCGCCGGCACCGACGCGGTTGGCCAGCGTCTTGCAACCGACCGCGGCGGCCACATCCTTGACGGTCACGCCGCGCTGTTCGGCAAGCTGGGTATAGCCCGCACGCCGCTTGATGTTAATCGCTTCGACCTCCGATTTGAGCGTCCCCGAAACTGTCCCGCGAACGCCGAGATACCCATCGGCCTGTTCGCCGACCGTCCCGGCATTGATGGCAGCCGCAACGGCACTGACCTGAGCGCGCGCAACAGTCGCGATGGCGCCGGCCGCGATAGCAAGACCGATAGCAGCGGCAGCAATGAGTTTGGCACGATAGGTCATTTCGGAAACAACTCCGGATTGCTTGTGATGAAATCATCGGCGTCCTTTTGGAGCTTAACGATGACTTCCTGTTTGATGTTGACGTTCAGGTTGATCTCGATCGGCTTATCGGGTGCCTTGATATTTATGCACCCGGTGCTTGCGAGAACGATGAGAAGAGCGGCTTTTTTCATGAAGCCTTGCCTCGCATCGCTAACTCTTTGCGTCAATGTCTCACTCGTCATGGCTTGGTCTCGCTTTCGGGAGTCTGAACGGGCGGCTTGCGCAGTTCGGGAATCGTCCGCTGGAGGAGCAAGCTGGGGTCCTGGAACGTCCGCGCCGTGTTGAGCAAGCTGCGGAACGGCGCTGTCACCTTGATGTTGAAGACGAACGGCAGGCCGATAAACTGGCGCGCGATAAAGCTTTTTGGCGGACTAAGCGGTGCTTCATTGATGCCATTGAAGTTGATCTGCGAAACAATTTCACCATCAAGCGGCCCGTTGAGGGCAATCGTCAGGTTTTGGTAGCGAATCGATTTCAGCGCATCAAACGCCAGCTTGGCATAGACATTCATCGCCGTGTTCGAGATTTCGCCCACATAGGCCAGTGTCCCGCCGCCTTGCCGAACCACAAGCCGACCACCCTCGATCCGCCCGCCGTTCGCGTCGAAATACATCGGCATGATCCCGTCAAACGTGCCGGTGGCAGCAAGATTTTCAAACTCGAGTTGCTGGATGAATTTCGCCGCATCGAGGCCGACGACCCGGAATGTCAGTTTTCGTTCGGTTTCCTGCCCCATATCAAGCGTGGTAGGATCGAGCAGCAGATCGCCCCCGGCAAACGGCCAAACCCCGCTCTCGATGGCGATCAGTTGGTTCGGCAGCAACTGATAACGGATCACCCCGCTTGTGACCAAGGTGCCTGGATTGACACTGGCAATCGTCACCTGCTGGCCCGGCGGCGTTGCAAGGGCGAGGAGATCACTGAAAATGACTTCACCTTTCAACCCCGAGACCGGGCCGAAAGCGGCCGCAAAATCCAGCCCCGCCGTTATGAAGCGCCCAGTGCTGGTCACCCCTTTTGGTCCCCAGCGAATATCCCCACGGCCGCTCACCGCACCCTCGACATTCGCAACGACACCCAGCGTCAATCGTGTCAGTTCTTCGGGCTGCAACGCCTTGCCAAAACGAAGATTGTCGACCGTAAGCGTGGCTGTCCCCGTGCCAGCGCCGAGATCGTGAGCGATGGTGACTTTGGTCACTTCGGTTTTGCGCGCCGGTTCCCGCAGCGTCGCCGTCGCCGAAATCTGCTCGTTCACAAGCCGTAGCACGGCGTCATCGCTTACCAAGGGGTTGAACCGCCCTGGGACAAGCACGTCCGATACAGTCAGTTGGCCACGAAGCACGAGAGCGCCATTGCGAAACGTCCAGTCTCCAGCGCTCTGGTCCATCAGCAGCGGCACATTACCAATCTTGCCCGACGTCCCCCCGAACCGTCCCTGTATCGCACCGTTAACGAACCGCCCGCTGAGCGACCCGATCTCGAGCCGCGAGAGCCGATCACCGGTACCAAGCCGGGCCGACACTTTATCAACCACAAACCCGTTTGTTCCCAGCGTGACGCGGGCATTGCTGGCGGTCAGATTGACCGGCGTTTCACCAAGCCGACCACGAAGATTGGGAGAATTGACGATTGCCCCTCCCGATATTCTTCCGTTTGCTATGCGAAACAACGCGTCGCCGTCCACGGGGCAAAGCGAAAGACCAGTCGGATCCAACCGAAGTCCCGACATTTCCAGCACACGGAATGCGACTGGCGTGCATCCGTTATTGAACGTCACCCCGCCATTCGCTGCGATCGTTGCATTGACTGGCAAACGCAGCCCCTCGACCCGACCACCACTCACAGGACCGTCAAGCGTCGCAACGGTCTCAAACCGCATGGCCCCCGATTGATTGGCAGCAAACCGGACGCGCTCCATCGCAACGCGTGTGCCACTCCCCACAAATGGTGCAATCTGGGCAATCCCCAACGTCATGCCATCGACGCGCCGTTGCAGTGTCGATTGCACGCCCGGAAACCCGCCGCCGGAAAGCTGAAGCTGCGTATCCGCGACAAATCCTGCTGGGCCAAATCGGATGCCGCTGCCACCACCGGCCTGCAGCACTGCGCCCGAAGCGCTTTTTGCTAGGAAGCTAGAGATGACGGCATCGCCGTTCGAAAATGTTGCGTCCGCTGTGACAGCAAGACCCGATGATGCCCCGCGCAATGCCTTTGCGAGTTGTGTCAATAACGGACCCACCGGCGTTTCCGCTGCACTCCGGGCGGCACTCTCAAGGCGGCCTGCGACACCGGCGTCGGGCAGCAATCGCGCAACTTGAATCGTCCCCTGCCCGCTAAACGCTGATTTTGTCGCGAATTGACCAGTGACGCCGAGCCCTGACAGGCGTGTTGTGCCAAACCGTCCCGCATCCGCCGACAGGGTAGCGCTGCCGCGCGTGTCTGCTGCGGTGCCGTCAAACGAGACGCGCCCGGTTAATCCAGCAATTACTGCCTGTGCGTTTTCGACACCCTGCGCTTCGATCGCTGCTGACCCCCGCCATCGATCCAATGCCGCGCTCAAAGCAACATCGACACCGAATGCGGGGTTCGCAGCCATAACGCCTGCGCACTGCGCCGAATTGGCGCGGACCGGCCCTTTCAATTTTGGTTCACGATTGCGAACGACGACATCGACATAAGCAGTCACCTGCTGCGCACGGCAATCGGACACGCGCAAAGTTGGTGCGATTGCTGCCAGCTTTCCGGCAAACCCGTTGGCCAGATTGCCTTTGCCGTCGATCCGCCCGCCGAACTGACCCCATGGGCTGTCGATCCGCACGCGCGCATCGGCAACATCCACGTATAGATCAGGCAATGAAAATGGTGTGTTGGCGTCACGCTTGCCGAGCAGCTTGTCGATCTGGCCGAAGCTCAGCTGGCCATCAATAATGCGTCCCCGCAAGCGGACGCCCCCGGCCCGCACCGCCCTGAGCCCGACACCACCGAACCCCGCCGAGACCTGGATTTCTGCCCATTGCGCTGTCAGGTCTGGTGATCTGGGGTCGCCGATGCGGAGATTTTCGATCCGTTCCCAGCGCAGTCCGATGCTTTTGACCGTGTAGCTTGCTTCAACGCCGCGCGCTTCAATGGCACGCCGGATCGCGGCATCGGCAATGGGGCGACGCGCAATCCATGCGATTGCCGCCCCAACAAGGACGACCAAAAACAAACCGGCAAGGATAGGGCGTGCAGTCAGGCGGGGCATATCATTGTCATCTGGTGCACCCAATGTCTTAGAAACGCTTTCGGGTCCAACGATCAAGGGCAATTGCGTGTTCCGTCGCAGCGCCTTAGCAACGGGTATGGCCGATGCCCCCGCCACGAATGACGCCGCCGGCCATCGCAGCCGCCTGCGCGCCCGTTTGCTGCACGCAGGCGGCGATGCACTGCAGGACTATGAACTGATCGAATATCTGCTCGCACTCGCCATCCCGAGGCGCGATACCAAGCCGCTCGCCAAGGCGCTGTTGCGCGAGTTTGGGGGGATTGGCGGTTTGCTCTCCGCTGACTCCGAAGCATTGCTTCGTGTCGATGGTGTCGGCGAAACGGTGGTGGCAGCACTCAAAATTGTTCAGGCCACATCTTTGCGGTTGCTCAGGAGCGGCATCGTTGAGAAACCGGTCCTCGCCAGCTGGCAGGCGCTGATCGACTATCTCTGCGCTGACATGGGGCATATCACCATCGAGCGGGTGCGCGTGCTCCACCTCAATGCCAAAAACATGCTCATCCGCGATGAAATCATCAGCGAAGGTTCGATTGACCAAGCGACAGTCCATGTCCGCGAAGTCATCCGCCGCGCCATTGACCTCGGCTCGTCGGCGATCATCCTTGTTCATAACCACCCTAGTGGCGACCCCTCGCCTAGCCGCGCCGATATTATGTTGACCCGCGATATTATCGACGCCGGAAAACGGCTGAACGTCGCCGTCCATGATCATGTCATTATCGGTGCCACGGGACACAGCAGCATGCGCGCACTCGGCCTGATCTAGCGATTTTAGAAAATTGGCGCGCCCGGAACGATTCGAACGTCCGACCCTCAGATTCGTAGTCTGATGCTCTATCCAGCTGAGCTACGGGCGCGCAGAAGGTGGTCCCCTAGTCGCATGGTCGCGTGGGCGCAAGCCCGTTGCGACATTGCCGCTGTGGTTCTAGACCCGGATCATGAAGTGCCTCATAATAATGTCGGTCTGCATCCTCGCTGCGGCGTGCACTGCACCAGCAAATCCACCCTCGCTGCTGCCACGTGCAATTGAAAAGCGGGCGGAGACAGTCACTCCGCCACGACCGGTCGAGGCGCCAAAAAGCCTTGATCCAGCACTGTCAGCAAAAATCAGCGCACTGCTGGTCGAGGCGCGCACCGGAGAAGCGGACTTTGACAAAACGCTGGCATCGGGCCGTATGGCTCTTGCATCGGGTCGCACGGCATCATCCGGTAGCGAAGCATGGATCGCCGCCGAAATCGTTATTTCCGCACTCCAAGTGGCGCGCCAGCGCAGTGCGTCAGCGCTTTCGGAAATCGATACGCTGGCCATCAATCAGGGCGAAATGGCATCACGGGACAGCACGGTCGGTGGCCTTCTTGAAATTCAGACTGCGCAAGCGGAAATCGAAGCCATCGTGGCGCGCCAGACAGGCAGTCTGGATGCGCTTAGCCGCTGACAGCCGCTTTATGGGCTTTGGCATTCACGACATAATGCGCAACGCCAACCTGATTTCGCGCGATTTCATCAACGGTCAAGTCGCGCAACTTCTTGGCGGGACGGCCCATCCATAGTTCCCCGGCGCGGATTACTTTACCCGGCGTCAGCATGGCGCCAGCAGCCAGCATTCCGTCCGATTCGATCGTGCACCCGTCCATGACAATGCTGCCGAGGCCAACGAACGCTCGATCATGCAGGACGCTACCGTGGAGCATTACCATATGCCCGATCAGCACATCGTCACCGATAATCGTCGGCGACCCTTCGGGATTGCCGGGCCACGGCGAATCGGCGTGTATCACCGTCCCATCCTGAATATTCGTCCGCGCGCCGATCCGGATGCGATTTACGTCGCCGCGCAAGACGCAATTATACCATATGCTTGATCCAGCGCCGATTTCGACATCACCTATGACCCGTGACCCCGGCGCGACGAAGGCATCGTCTGCGATGATTGGCGTATGTCCGTTCAGCGTAATGATCTGCATCACTGTGTCCGCCATGCTTTCAACAGCGGCAATATACTCGCATGATCATCCGTCCAGCCCGCAAAACCCTCGCGTCCTTTCAAGTCGCGCCATGGTTCATTGCCCGAAACCTGTTTGAGCCGGTCGATCATCGCGGGATCCTGAGCCAAAGCAATCCAAGAGGATTTTGCATAACCGCGCTGCGCTTCATCATCGGTCGTATGATAATCGCGTAACGCGCTATGCCAGCCGGCGGTTTTAGCAGCCGCGAGAATTGGTTCGAGATCAAGAAAACGGTTGGAAATATGCATCAACAACAATCCATTTGGTGCCAGCCGCTTGCGATAGACGGCCAGTGCCTCCCGTGTGAGCAAATGCATCGGTACGGCATCAGACGAAAACGCATCGACGACCAGAATGTCGAGGCCATTTGCCGGCTCACCCGCAATCACAATTCGCGCATCGCCAATATGGATTGGCACATCGGGCAGGCAGCGCGACAGGAACGTAAACTTCGCCGTATCGCGCGCAATCTTCGCAATCGCCGGGTCAATCTCATAGAAGCGCCAGTCCTGACCCGGACGCGCGTAACATGCCACCGTCCCTGCACCGAGACCGACAATCCCGACCCGCGCGTTGGGACCATAAAGTGCTGGCAAATTTGCGAGTGCCAGACCGACGCCCGAGCGTGGTGCATAATAGGTCAGCGGATCACGTTCGCGGCCGGGCTTCAAGCTCTGCAACCCGTGAACAGTTGTTCCATGAACCAGTGCGCGGTTGACGCCCGGGTTGGTGCTGATCGAATAAATGCCGAAGAAGCTGCGAACTTGGTTGTCGGTCGTCAGCGAATTCGTGATCGCGCGCGTGCCACCGAAATTGAGCATCAACGCCGCGATACAGATCGTAAAAACGAGCCGGTTGCCGACCGACAAGAGCCCAAGGGCGATAATGATGATCGCCGTCGGCACCAACCCGTTTGGCACGCCCGCATAATATGAGACAAACGCACAGGCCATTGCGGCGACACTGATAACGACGGCTGCCCAGGATCGCTGCGCTGACTCCCAAATCTGGGCGCCAATGCCCAACAGCGGCTTCGTCGAAAGGATGGCTGCGGTCAGCAAGATCAAAACCGGATGCTCATAGCCCCAGTCAAAGACCAGCGGTGCAACCAGTGCACAGAATAGCCCGCCGAGCGCACCACCGGCTGACATCGCCAGATAGAACCCGGTCAAGCGCGCGGGTTCCGGTCTGCGTTCATAGAGTTTTGAATGTAAGGTAACCGACACGGTAAAGAGCAGCACGAGCCCGAGAACAGCATACATGATGGGAGTCTTGGCGCTGTTGGCAAATGCAGTCCCGCCGCCTGCGAGCAAGACGATCGGTGTTGCCGATATGATTGCATCCGCCAGCCCGCGCTTTTCCGAAAACGCTACCGAAAAGCTCAGGAGATAAAGCCCGAGCGGCAGAACCCAGAGCAGCGGCATCGCGACGATATCCGTCGTGAGATGCGTGCTGGTGGACAGCATGAGACCCGACGGGATCGCCGCGAGCAGCATCCAGATGCCCACTTCGCGCCATGATGGACCTGCGCCGTGAATGACCTGCTTCTGGATTAAATCCGTCTTCGGCAGCGCGAGGGCACAGAGCGCAATCAGCAGCAGCACCACGCAATAGCCGCCAGTCCATAACCAGCTCTGCCCGTTCAGCGGCAGCAGCGGTTCGACAATCAATGGATAGGCAATCAATCCCGCAAAGCTGCCGAGATTGGAAGCGGCATAGAGCGGATAGGGATCGCCACCACCCGAAACTGCGAACCAGCGCTGCATCAACGGCGCTTGGGCGGCGACCATGAAGAACAACGGGCCGATCGAGGCGACGAACAGCCACGGCACCCACAGGAAAGGATTGGCCGTCGCGCTCGGTGTTGCCGCGATCAGGCCAATCGGCAGCATCAGCGCCGCTGCGACGAAGAGCGAAAGGTGGATCAGCGCCTGCCGCCGTGGCGCAAACCGCCCGAGCCAGTGCGCATAGGCATAGCCGCCCAGCAGCAAGGCCTGATAGACCAGCATCGCCGAGTTCCAGACTGTCGGCGCACCACCAAGCCGCGGCAGCGCCATCCGCGCGATCATCGGTTGAACGAGGAAGAGCAGGAATGACCCGGCGCAGATCGTCAGGATATAGCGGAAGCGCAGCGCGCGATTGGGGTCGACCTGATCCACGAATTGCCCTTTGCAGCGATTACATTTGCCTTAACGTGACTGTGTTGTCTTGTGGTTAACGCGCAAGCAACCGTGCGGCGACGGGCGCATAATAGGTCAAAATGCCAGCGCATCCGGCGCGGCGGAACGCCATCAAAGTTTCCAAAACGAGTGCATCGCGATCACCGGCACCGGCGGCAGTTGCCGCTTCGATCATCGCATATTCACCGGATACTTGATAGGCAAATACAGGGACTTCAAAACGCTCTTTCACACGGCGCATTATGTCCAGATACGGCAAGCCGGGTTTAACCATAACGCTGTCTGCGCCCTCGTCGATGTCGAGGGCGACTTCGCGCAAGGCTTCCTCGGCATTGGCGGGGTCCATCTGGTAGGTTTTCTTGTCGCCTTTCAAAAGGCCGCCCGAGCCCACGGCATCACGAAACGGCCCGTAAAACGCCGACGCATATTTGGCGGCATAAGCCATAATCTGGACATTATGGTGCCCTGCCCCCTCAAGCGCATCGCGGATCGCGCCGACACGGCCATCCATCATGTCGCTTGGTGCAATAATGTCCGCCCCGGCCGCTGCCTGATTGAGCGCCTGCGCCACGAGCACATCCGATGTCGCGTCGTTCAGCACATAACCGCCGCCGTCGACCAGCCCGTCATGGCCATGCGCGGTATAGGGATCGAGCGCGACATCAGTCAGAATGCCGATTTCGGGAACCGCACTTTTGACCGCGCGGATCGCCTGACACATCAGATTATAGGGATTAAGCGCCTCGCGACCGTCGTCGGTGCGCAGCTCGCGCGGGGTGTTGGGAAACAGCGCGATACAACTGATCCCCAAATCACGCGCTTCTTTCGCCCGCTCGACGATGCCGTCCACCGACCAGCGCGATACACCGGGAAGACTTGCAATCGGTTCCTCTATCCGCTGCCCGCTGGTGACGAACAATGGCCAGATCAGATGCTGTGGCGCCAGATGGGTTTCGGCGAACATCGCGCGGCTCCACGGGGCAGACCGGGTGCGGCGGAGACGAAGAGCAGGATAATGCGACATAACCTGCCTTAAACCCGTTCAGGCGGCATGGGGCAAGGGGGCGTCATGCGGCAGTGGCGCGTCAATCATCCGCGCCCGTCGCCAGCCGCCCCAGCGATGATAGGCAATTGCAAGAACCAGCGTTACCGCCGAGCTGATCGGAAAGCTCAACCAGATGGCATCGGCACCCCACATCGGGCGCATCAGCCAGGCAATCCCAAGACGGAACGGGATGAGCGACACCAGCAAGATAAACACCGGCGGCCATACCGCGCCATTCGCGCGCACCGTGCCGAACAGAATGAACGTGATGCCGAACATGATGAAGCTCCACGTCGCCATCAGCTGAATATGCCGGGCAATCGGCATCGCCGGGGAGTTTTGCGCAAGAAACAGGCCGAGTGCCTCGCGGTCCACCAGCGCAAGCAGAACGACCATCGATGTCGTTACGATCAGCGAGAAGATAATGCCAGCGCGCGTGATCCTGCTGACCCGGTCCCACCGGTTCGCACCGATATTCTGCGCCGTCATCGCGCTGACCGCGCCCCCGACTGCCATTGCCGGCATCGAGATGTAATTCCACAATTGCTGCGTCACGCCGTAAGCCGCGGCGGTGATCACGCCTTCGCGGTTGATCAGGCCGATCATGATCAGCGCCGATGCCGACATGATCACCATCTGCAATGCCATCGGAAACCCCTTGGCCACCACCACGTTCAGGATCGCAGGATCGGGAATGAGGTATCGCCATTCGGGCCCGCGCAGCCGGATCATCAGATCTTTTGCATAAATATGCATCAGCAGCCCGACGAGCGAGGCATAAGCAGCGATCGTCGACGCCCACGCCGATCCGGCAATTCCCATCGTAGGAAACGGGCCGATGCCGAGCATCAGCAGCGGATTGAGCGCGATGTCGAGCATCACGCTGACGATCATCCAGATGAGTGGCGTCATGGCGTCGCCCGTCCCGCGCAAGCTCATGGTCAGTTGCACCACCACAAAAGAGGCAGGCATCGAAAGGAACACGACCTCGAGATAGGCCTGCGCCAGCGGCATCGCCTCACGCGGGGTCGCGAGGAGATGCAACAATGTCGGCGTTTCCAGATAGCCAAGCACCGCAACGACAATCGACATGGCAAGGAACAGCCCGGTCCCCGTGCCAACCACGCGCCGCATCGCATCAACGTCACGGCGGCCCATATGCTGGCCGACCAATATCGTTGCCGCCATGCCGAAACCGAAGAGCAGCGCAAACATCAGGAACATGATCAGATTGGCATTGCTTGTCGCCGCCAGCGCCGCTTCGCCCAATATTTGCCCCACCCATATCGCGTTGATCGATCCGTTGAGCGATTGCAGAATGTTCGATCCCAGCGTTGGCAGCGCAAACAGGATCAGCGTGCGCGTGATCGGGCCCGTCGTCAGATCCTTGCGCGCCGAGGGGGCGGAGCGAGGGTTGATGTGCTCGTGGATCGCTCCCGGACCCCAATCAGGATGACCGTGCCAAACGCCGATCGCTTCTCGGACTCGTCTAGGCGTGTAGTCACGCTGTCGAGCCAACTCGACTGTTCCGCCGGCCGCTTCCAGTCCCAATTCAAACAACTCCGCCTCCACCGCCGCCCAATCCTGCGCTGTGCGCGGGTCTCCTGACCCCGCACTCTTGACGACCGCAGGTCTCCCACAATTCGGGGGAGACCTGCGGTCCAGCGAAGCGGCGGGGTCGGGAGACCC
>JAYUQI010000029.1:0-5453 GCA_043756805.1 Sphingomonas sp. | reverse complement strand
ACGAGGAGACGATGCGCTTCATTGGCGGCGTTGCTTCGCGCGCGGAAACATGGCGACAGTTGTGCACAAGGCGCGGGGCGTGGGACATTCGCGGTTTTGCGATGTTCTCAGTGATTGAGCGTTCAACCGGCGCGTGGGTGGGGCGGATCGGCCCGTGGATGCCCGAAGGCTGGCCGGGCGAAGAAGTCGGCTGGGGCGTATCAAAGCAGTTCGCCGGCAAGGGCTATGCCTATGAAGCGGCTGTGGCCTCGATGGATTATGTGGTCGATGTGCTCAAATGGCCGTTTATCATCCACACCATCGACCCCGAGAACCTGCGGTCAATCGCGCTTGCGGTGCGGCTTGGTTCGGCCAATGTCGGGCCGACGAAGCTGCCCTCCCCTTTCGAGACCGCGCGTGTCGATGCGTGGGGGCAAAGCGCCGATCAGTGGCGGGCGCGGCGGGCATAGGCTTGCGTGCCGCGTGTGATGACTTCATCGTCATCGGCAACCGCATCGACGGCGTAATCGGGTAGCGCATCGAGCGCGGCATAGACCGGCGCGAAATCGGTCTCGACTGTGATGTGCAACAAGTCATTGAATGACGGGATGACGAAATAGGTCTGCTGATAATCGTCGATCCGGTAATCCGTGCGCATGACGCGTTTCAGATCGAAGCCGATGCGGTTCGGGCTGGGATCGTCGAGCGCGAAGAGGCTTTCACCATGGCTCGAGACGATACCCGAGCCATAGATACGCAACGCGCCAGCTTCCTGCACCAGCCCGAATTCGACTGTATACCAGTAAAGCCGCGCCAGCCTTTTCAACGCGCCCAACGACCCCGCGCGTTGCCCGCCCTTGCCATAAGCCACCATATAATCAGCGAACACCGGATCGGTGAGCATCGGCACATGGCCAAACACGTCGTGGAAGACGTCGGGCTCCTGCAGATAGTCGAGTTGATCGGGACGGCGGATGAAGTTGCCCGCAACAAAAACGCGGTTTGCCAGACAATCGAAAAAGACACCGTCGGGGATGAGGCCCGGGACCGCGACGACACGCCATCCGGTGGCCGCCATCAACCGTTCGGACAGCTCGGCAAAATCGGGAATGCCGGGCTTCGACAGTTTGAGCACGTCGATGCCGCGCAGAAACGCTTCGGATGCGCGACCGGGGAGCATCGCCGACTGCCGCGCGAACAGTGTGTCCCATGTTGCATGCTCTTCGGCTGAGTAATGCGCCCAATCCTGCGGGATGATCCAATCGGCAGCGCTCATCTTAGCGCGACGGCACGGGCGTCAGCGCGGGCACGGCCTTTGCGGCGTCCGCCGGATCGATCCCTGGCGGCGGCGCGGCTGAAATGATCTCGTTCCCCGCCAAAGCCCGTGCGGCGCGACGGATGGCGCGACGAACGCGGTTGTAGGTGCCGCAACGGCAGATATTGGTGATCGCGGCATCGATTTCAGCGTCGGTTGGATTGGGGGTGGTCTTGAGCAAAGTGGCGGTCGCCATGATCATGCCCGATTGGCAATATCCGCATTGCGGGACTTGTTCGGCAACCCACGCCTGCTGCACGGGATGCGAACGGTCGCGCGACAGTGCTTCGATTGTCGTGACGAAAGCCCCTTCCGCCTGCGCAATCGTGATCTGGCAACTGCGCACGGCTTTGCCGTCGATGTCGACCGTGCATGCGCCGCAATCACCGGTACCGCAGCCGTATTTGGTGCCCGTCAGGTTCGACGCATCGCGGATCGCCCAGAGCAGCGGCGTCTGCGGGTCCATGCGGTAGCGGACCGGCTGGTTGTTGATGGTAAGACTAGTCACGCCAGCTGCGGTCGATCTTGTCGACGCGGCGAACCATGGCATCGAATTCGGCACGGCCCGATCCGCCGGGGATTGCTGTCTGGTGCATATCACGTTGATGCACGGCAATCACGTCAATTGGAACCATGATGGCAGACCCCATCGAAAGCGTTGCCAGCTGATGTTCGCACGCGCGCTGCAGCGCCCAATATTTGATGAAGGCATCAGGCAGCGTTTTGCCCATCACGACGGGGCCATGGTTGCGCAGCATCATGATGCGCTTGTCACCGAGACTTTGGAGCAGTGCCGGACCTTCTTCGTCGCGCACCGTCACGCCTTGAAAGTCATGATAGGCAATGTTGCCAATGAAATTGCAGGCATAGAAATTAACAGGCTGCAATCCGCCTTCAAGCGAGCACACCGCGACAGTGGCCGTAGTATGCGTATGAATAATCGCATGGGCATCGGGCAGGTGCCGGTGAAACAAGCTGTGCTGAACAAAGCCGGCGCGATTGACATGCCAGGGGTTGTCGACATCGAGCTTGTTGCCGTCGATGTCGACTTTGACAAGGCTCGACGCCGTCACTTCGCTAAAGTGCATGCCATAGGGATTGATGAGGAACGCGCCGTCTTCGTCGAGCTTCACGGTAATGTGATTGAAGATCATCTCGTCCCAGCCCATCATCGCAAAGATACGATAGGTGGCAGCCAGCTCCTGTCGCGCGGCCCATTCGGATTCGGGCATCGTGTGGGTTTTCAAAGCAGTTGCCATGACATCCTCCTGTCGCAAGCATACTAGACAGACGGCGCGCATTGGGCAAACCATGTGCCCAATATTCTGAGGGAGCGGACGATGCACGCCAAAGCGTTTATGTTGGCAACGCTGGCATTGTTCGCAGCGCCCATCGCGGCGATCAGCAGCGGCGCGCCGCAAGTCGTGCTCGCGACGCCGGGTTCTGCGGGAACCAATGGGGGTGCGATCGAACGCTTCACGATGCGCTTCTCCGAAGCAATGGTGCCATTGGGAGACCCACGCGCGACGCCACCTGCCACAATGAAATGCCCGGTGGCGTCAACGAGCCGCTGGGTTGATCCGCAGACGTTCGTGTTCGATTTTGAAAAGGCGCTACCCGGCGGGATCAGCTGCACGATTGATCTGGCTGCCAAGCTGACCAGTGCACGCGGCGTCGCGGTTGCGGGCGCGCAGACCTTTACCATCGACACGGGTGGACCTTCGGCGCGCGCCGTGTTGCCGGGGGGGTATGGCGACGACATCGAGGAGGGACAGATTTTTCTGGTGGCGACCAATGTCGCGCCGTCGCCCGCGTCAGTCACGGCCAATGGCTATTGCGCGGTCGATGGCATCGGCGAAAAGATTGCACTCGATGTGCTGAAGCCCGAGGTGGTGACACAGGTTGTCGGCGGATTGGGGCCGGACAACTGGAACCTGCGCAATTTCATGGAAAGTGCGGGGTTGCCGCAACAGATGCCCGCCAGTGCGGCGGATAAGACAAAAGCGCTGTCGACAGTGATCGCCGTGAAATGCCGCCGCCCGCTCGCGCCGGGTCGCGAGATGGCGCTGGTCTGGGATGCGGGGATCGCCAACGCCGACGGGCGGACGGCCGCGCGTGACCAGCGCTTTGACTTCACCGTGCGCAAGGCCTTTGCCGCGCGGTGGGAATGTTCGCGGGTCAATCCGCAAGCGGGCTGCAATCCGGTGAGCGATGCGAATGTCCGCTTTTCCGCCGACATCCCGATGGAACAGGCCAAGGCCATCCGCCTGACCTTCGCCGATGGGACAGTGCGCGAGCCGACGGTTGCCGACGACGCCAAGAGCAATCCGGCAGTCAGCGATCTGAGGTTCAAGGGGCCGTTCCCTGCGGCGATGGCAGCGACGCTGAGTATTCCCGCCGGGATCAAGGATGCGAGCGGGCGCGTGCTTGAAAATGCCGAGCGCTTTCCGCTCGCTGTGAAGTTTGACGCGGCGCCGCCGCTGGTGAAATTTGCGGCACCCTTCGGGATTATCGAAGCGAGGGAAGGTGGGGTGCTGCCAGTCACCGTCCGCGCGGTTGAGCCACAACTGGCGCAGCATGTCGTGTCGGTCGGCGGTGCGAGCCTGAAAATCGACGGGTCGGACGGGCAGGTCGCCGAATGGCTGCGCAAACTAGACGATGCCGATGACAATGATTTCCGCGAGGAAGGGCCAAAGGGCGCGACCAAGACAGTCAATTACACGGGCAGCACGTCATTGCTCGAGGGGCAGGGCAATGCGCTGAAACTCGGCCTGCCCGGCGCGGGCAAGGATTTCGAAGTTGTCGGCATTCCGCTGACCAGGCCCGGATTTTATGTCGTCGAACTGGCGAGCCCGACGCTCGGCAATGCGCTGCTCGGGCGCAATGTTCCGCGCTATGTCGCGGCGGGGGCTCTGGTCACCAACATGGCGGTGCATTTCAAATGGGGTCGCGAAAGCTCACTGGCATGGGTGACGGCGCTTGATACAGGGAAACCCGTGAGTGGCGCAGCGGTGCGCGTCACGGATAGTTGCAGCGGCAAGACGCTGGCGACCGGAACGTCGGATGCGCAGGGCCGCGTTGCGGTGGGTGGGGCGCTGGTCGATCCCGAAACCTATGGCAGCTGCACCAGTTCGACGCCGCCGCTGATGATCTCGGCGCGCGCGGGCGATGACTTCAGCTTTACGATGACCAGCTGGGGCGAAGGCATCCGCCCCTATGATTTCGACCTGCCCTATGGCTATTCGGCGAAGGACGATATTCTCCACACGATTTTCGACCGGAGCCTGATGCGCGGCGGCGAGACTGTCAGCATGAAGCACATATTGCGACGTCCGGTGAGCGGTGGCTTTGCTTTTGCTGACGGGCTCGAGGGCACTTTGCGCCTCCAGCATCGCGGATCGGACACGCAGTTTGACCAGCCGATCAAGATTGGCGCGGATGGTGTTGCAGAAAGCAGCTGGACCGCGCCCAAAGCCGCGCCGATGGGTGACTATGACCTGAGCGTTCTTGTCGGCGAGCGGACGATCTACACCGACCAATCGGTGCGCGTGGACGAGTTCCGCCTGCCGACAATGCGCGCGACGATCAGCGGACCGAAGGACGCCGTGGTGCGCCCCACGCTCGTGCCGCTCAATCTGTTCGTCGGTTATCTGTCGGGGGGCGGGGCATCGAACCTGCCGGTCGCGATCCGCACCGCATTTAGCACCAGCGAACGATCACCCGAGGGATGGGATGGCTGGAGTTTTGGCGGCGATGATGTGAAGGAAGGCATCACGCCGCTCGATGGCGACGGCAATGCACCCGACAAGCCAATCCCCTTGTCCCAGACGTTGCCTGTCACCCTGAAAGGCGATGGCACCGCGCAGACCTCGGTCGAAATCAACCAGGTGATTGACGCGACGACCGCGATGACCGTCGAAATGGATTATCAGGATGCCAATGGCGAAACGCTGACGGCGTCCAATTCGATTATGCTGCATCCCGCCTCCGTGCGGCTTGGCGTCAAGACGGATGGCTGGCTGATGCGCGACAGCGACCTGCGCCTGAAGTTCGCCGCGATTGGTGTTGATGGCAAAGTGCGCAAGGGCCAGCGCGTTTCAGTCGCGTTGTATAGCCGCGAGACGATCACCGCGCGGCGGCGATTGATCGGAGGTTTTTA